>JAQTPO010000132.1 GCA_028712845.1 Dehalococcoidales bacterium
TTCTTTTGAAACCAGCGGTCTGCGGTATCAAGGTCATGCGGTGTGATGAGAATATATTTTCCGTATTTATTCAGGAACGGGCGTCCTCCCCAGACACCCACCCCGTAAGCGATAATCGAGCCGATGGTGCAGCCTAGAGCGCCGTAAACTCCTGCCAACAGGTTGTACACCGCAGGGAGAGATTGGTCTTTAATCAGCATCCAGCCTGCAAGGGGCATAATAACCTCGCTGGGTAAAGGGATGCAGGCGCTTTCAATCGCCATCATTGCAATAACACCGGGCCACTGCATGAGGGTATAAGCTGAATTTATGAAATCGAGGAGCCATTGTTCAATGGATAACATCTTGGGCAGTATAACAAAATGGGTGCTATTCAGTCAATTAACTCATGCGAGTCTTGACAATCTCCCATAGACACCTTAGTATGAAATCAGCCGAAGATGACTAAGATACTGGATGGGATTAATAACCCCGGTGATTTGAAGCGCCTTACTTTGCCGGAACTTGAACAATTGGCTTCTGAAATCAGACAGGAGCTTGTCTCGGTGGTTTCAGCGAATGGCGGTCATCTGGCTTCTAATCTAGGCGTGGTTGAACTCACCATCGCGCTGCATCGCTTCTTCGATGCGCCGCGTGACAAAATCGTCTGGGATGTCGGGCACCAGACTTATGCCCACAAACTGATTACCGGAAGACGCAAGGAGTTTGCTTCACTACGCCAGTACGGAGGGCTCTCTGGTTTTACCAGCCGTGAAGAGAGTGGGTATGACACCTTCGGCGCGGGCCATTCCAGCACTTCGATATCAGCGGCATTAGGTATGGCAGTCGCCCGCGATTTCACCGGCGAGAAATATAATGTCGTGGCGGTGATTGGCGATGGCGGCGTTACCGGCGGTATGGCGCTGGAAGGTCTGAATCAGGTGGGGCATACCGGCACCCGTTTGATTGTCGTGTTGAATGATAACGGCATGTCAATTTCGCCTACGGTCGGCGCTATTGCCCGTTTGCTGGACAAAATCCGGTTCGATAACCGTTATCGGATTGGAAAAGCAAGAAGCCAGAGATTACTGAATGTATTACCGTTTGGCAAGAAAGTATGGCGTATCGGATTGCAGATTGAAAGCTGGTTGAAGGATATGACTCGTCCAACGCGGTTCTTTGAGAGCTTTGGCTTTAACTATATCGGGCCTGTGGATGGACACGATTTCAATAAGCTTGAGATAGCCCTCAACCGGGCGCGGAACTACACAACCGGTCCTATCCTGGTGCATGTAGTGACAACAAAGGGAAGCGGCTATCTTCCGGCTGAAGGAAATGCCGTTTATTTCCACGGTATATCAGGTACCAATGGTACCTCTAAAAAAAAGACAGCGCCCACTTACAGTGATGTTTTTGCGCAGGTGATGCTCAAAATTGCGCGTGAGAATTCCAAGCTGGTGGTGATTACACCGGCGATGCCGGAGGGCAATAGTTTAAACATCGTTCAGGAAGAGTTCCCTAATCGTGTCTTCGATGTAGGTATCTGTGAACAACATGCCGTTACCTTTGCGGCAGGTCTGGCGACCCAGGGCTATTTGCCGGTGCTGGCGATTTACTCTACTTTTCTTCAGCGTTCTTTCGACCAGATTATCCACGATGTCTGTCTGCAAGAACTGCCGGTGGTTTTTGCCATCGACCGCGGCGGGATTGTCGGCGAGGATGGCAAGACGCACCAGGGTATCTTCGACCTTTCTTATTTATCGTTAATTCCGAATATCATAGTATCGTCTCCCAAGGATGAGAATGAGCTTCAACACCTGCTCTATACTGCCGTCAAATCCGGGAAGATTATGGCAGTGCGCTACCCGCGTAGCGCCGGACTGGGCGTAAAGATGGACACAAGCTTCCGGGAACTTCCCATCGGCAAAGGCGAAATATTAAGGCAGGGAAGCGATGTCGCTATTCTGGCAATCGGCTCAATGGTGGCGCCGGCGCTGGAAGCGGCTCAGGAATTGGCGCAACAGGGGATTGAGGCAACCGTGGTGAATGCCCGTTTCGTTAAACCGATTGACACTGAACTGATTATTGATCTGGCAACCCGTATCAGGCGCATTGTTACGGTTGAAGAGAATACTCTCTCTGGAGGTTTCGGTAGTTATGTGGCTGATACCATCAAACACGCTGATGTCAGTGATGTTAAAATGAGAAGTATTGGAATTCCGGATGTATTCGTTGAGCACGGAGGACAGTCGTTTCTACGCTCCAAGTACGGTATGGATGCCAAGGGAATTGTGAAACAGACGCTGGCAATTGTTCCCGCCGGTTCTACTGTCAAAACAGCCCGATAATCAGGCTTTATTTGATTATCAAATTACGAGAGGAGTGCAATGAATAAGTTAACAATCAGAGACATCGATGTCAGGGACAAACGTGTGCTGGTCAGAGTCGATTTTAATGTCCCGATGAATGAAGATACCGGCGAGATTACGGATGACAGCCGTATTCGCGCCAGTCTGCCGACTATTCAATATTTAATCGACCGTAAAGCTAAGGTTATCATGTGCTCGCATCTGGGCAGACCAAAAGGCGCGCCTGAGGATAAATTCAGACTCACCCCGGTGGCGAAAAGACTCTCCGAAATTATCGGTAAGCCGGTGGGAACCACACGGGACTGCATCGGACCGGAAGCGGAGCAAGCTGCCAGAGCTATGAAAAGCGGCGAGCTTTTACTGCTGGAGAACCTGCGTTTCCATGCGGAAGAAGAAAAAAACGGACCCGATTTTGCCCGCGCGCTCGCCAGCCTGGCAGAGGTCTATGTAAATGATGCATTCGGCACGGCACACCGCGCACACGCTTCAATCGTCGGTGTCACCAAATACTTACCGGCGGTGGCAGGTTTTCTGCTGGAAAAGGAACTGGTGAACCTTGGTGGTATTCTTACCGACCCGGAGCATCCTTTTGCAGCGTTACTCGGCGGCGCTAAGGTAAGCGATAAAGTTGCTCTGATGGAAAATGTGATGGGCAAGGTAGATTATATGCTCATCGGCGGCGGCATGGCGGCTACTTTCCTCAAGTCCGAGGGTTATGAAATCGGGCAGTCATTGCTTGAAGCCGACCGTATCGAAACTGCCGGCAGTTTGATTAAAAAGGCGAAAGAAAATAAGGTGAATCTAATCCTGCCGCTGGATGTGGTGATTACAAATGAAGTCAGTGATAAGGGTTCATATCAGGTAGTTGACGTTGATAAAGTACCGAAAGATAAAAAGATTGTAGATATCGGACCAAAGACAATAGAGAAATTCACTGCAGAACTGAAAAAGTGCAAGACCGTCTTCTGGAACGGCCCGATGGGTGTATATGAAGTCGCTCAATTTGCTAAAGGCAGTGTGGCGATGGCGCATTTGCTGGCGAGCCTGAAGGCATCGACCGTGATTGGCGGCGGCTCTACTGCCGATATGGTGTATGATATGAAATTAGCGGATAAAATGACCTTTGTTTCCACCGGCGGCGGCGCATCGATGAGCTTTTTAAGCGGTGAAAAACTGCCCGGTGTGGAAGCGTTATCAGATAGAAAGTAGGTGGAATTTAATGTTTTCTCAAGAACAAATAAGGACGCTCGCACGGCAGACGCCCAGCAAAATTGTCCTGCTGGTGCTTGATGGTTTAGGTGGCTTACCCAGACCTGAGACCGGCAAAACAGAACTGGAAACAGCCCGTACGCCGAATTTTGACAAACTTGCCAGTTCAGGCGTTTGTGGTTTGAGTGACCCTGTGGGACCGGGCATTACCGCGGGGAGTGCACCGGGACATACGGCACTTTTCGGCTACGACCCGATTTTGGTTAATATCGGACGCGGCGTGCTGGAAGCGGTCGGGATCGATTTCCCGATTGAGCCTGACGATGTTCTGGCGCGGGGCAATTTCTGCACAGTTGATAAAAATGGCATTATCACTGACCGTAGGGCGGGGCGAATTGCTACAGAATTGAACGCCAGCCTGTGTTCCCTGCTAAAAATGAGAATAGATGATATTCAGGTGCTCACTGCGCCGGTGAAAGACCACCGTTTTGTCATTGCCTTCCGTGGGCCCGGATTACGTGATAATGTCTCCGAGACAGACCCCCAGAGAGAAGGTTTACCGCCGCTTCAGGTAACAGCGCTTTCTGCCGGGTCCATCAAGACAGCAAACATTGCCAATAAGTTTGTTGAGCAGGTAAAGAAGCTTCTGGCGGATAAACATCCGGCGAATATGGCGCTCCTCCGCGGCTTTTCTAGAAAGCCGGAACTGCCGAGTATGGAGAGCATCTACAAACTGAAACCGGCGGCGATTGCCTCGTATCCGATGTATCGCGGGCTGGCAAGGCTGGTGGGAATGGATATATTACCCACCGGCGGTACTTTTACAGACGAAATCAAGACACTGAAAGAACATTATAACGATTACGATTTCTTCTTTGTCCATGTGAAGCCTCTGGATGCGGCGGGTGAGGATGGCGATTTCGACCGTAAAGTGAAGCTGTTGGAAGAACTTGATAAAGGGTTGCCCGAACTCGTGAGTTTGAAACCCGATGTTATCGTTGTTACCGGCGACCATTCTACGCCGGCGGTGCTCAAAGGACATAGCTGGCATCCGGTACCGACCATTCTTTATTCGCAATACTGCCGGACGGATAAGGTCACCGAGTTTTCGGAATCAGCCTGTCTTCAGGGTGGTCTGGGCATTTTCCCGGCGACTCAGATTATGCCGCTGGCAATGGCTAATGCCCTGAAACTGAATAAATACGGGGCATAGCTTGTTATCTATTTTCTATGGTACATTTTAATTTGAGTTTCATTCGTTAAAACATACAGGAGAGAGAAATGCGTGTGCCTTTGATTGCCGGCAACTGGAAAATGAATACCACAGTCAGTGAAGCTGTAAAATTGGTCGGGGAAATGCGGCCTTTGCTTGAGCCGATAAGCGATGTAGAAAAAGTCGTCTGTCCGCCGTTCGTCTCGTTAGTGGCGGTGCGTGATGCGCTTAAAGGAAGCTCCGTGAAGTCGGGAGCGCAGAACATGTACTTTGAGGAGAAGGGCGCTTTTACCGGTGAAATTTCACCGTTAATGCTCGCAGGACTCTGCGAATATGTTATTCTGGGGCATTCCGAGCGCAGGCAATATTTTGCCGAAACCAATGAAATCATCAATAAAAAAGTTCGCGCGGCATTAAAGGTTGGTTTGAAGCCGATTCTGTGTGTCGGGGAGAGCCTGGCACAGTATGAAGCCGGCAAAACGGAAGCAGTGGTGACCGACCATGTCACAGGTTCGCTCAAGGATATTCCTGTGTCATCTAATCTGGTCAT
>JAQTPO010000014.1 GCA_028712845.1 Dehalococcoidales bacterium
TATACCTCGACTTTCCATAATTGGTATGGTAAAAAAGAAGCTCGAACCAGCGTTCAACTTACTTTTTACCCAGATTCTTCCTTTATGCAACTCAACCAGCATCCTGCATAACGCTAACCCGAGGCCAAGTCCACCAGCTTTATGTTTTTGCGAGAACAGCCGGGGACCTGATTGAAAGAGGGTTTTTTGCTGGAGTTTTGGTATTCCCCGTCCATAATCACGTACTTCAACCAGAACATGATCGGATTCCTCTTTAGCCAAGATATCTATTTTCCTGCCTGCCCTGGCGTATTTTATGGCATTGTTTATTAGATTGAGCAGAACCTGCCTCAGCCTATCGGAATCGCCGTATATTTCGGGTAATTTCGGGGGTACTTTCAGACTAATCGTCATACCCTGTTGTCTGGCCAAAGCACGGGTTTCTTCGGCGATGGAACTAATTAATTCCGCAATGTTGAGCGGTTTTAAAGTAAGTCCCAGTTTACCCATCTCTCCCTTGATAACATCATGTAGCTCTTGAATGCGGGCATCCAGACTTTTTGCGCTTTCCCAAACATGCCCGGAAATCCTTTGTAAAGGGCTTCCGTGAGTTTCCTCGGTTAAAAGCTGACTTGTCGCTATAAGGGAGGTTAACGGCGTTTTTAATTCATGTATCAACTCGCGGGTGAAATTCACCCTGTTCTGCATTTCAGATTGTAAATTTTTTCGCAGCTTCCTCTCTCGCAGGTACGAAGCCCGTAGCTGTTGTTCGGCAAACTTATGTTCCAGGATATGACCGAGGCGCTCTGAAATGACTCGAAGCAAGTTTCTCTCTTCTATTAGGAAAGGTCCTTCGTCTGCGTCAGGCTTTTCTTGCATATAATATACTTCGATGGTGCCCAGACGCTTGCCATGAACTATTATATCTTCCGATTGTTTCCAGTGTGTCTCTTTAAAAATGCCCGAAGTGAACTGCTTGTTTTTGAGCTTGATCATGGCGCAGGTGTCATCAGGATACTGCCACGACGCAGGAATCAATCGGATAGTGCCCGCGAGAACCTCTTCAAAAGAGATATCTTGCTTTTCGACCAGCTGGGAAAGACCATACAGGCAATTGAGTTCTTTGAGCCGTTCGTTGAGGTTATGGGCTAAGTGGCGATAACTAGATTCGCCGGCATGGCTCGCCGGGCGTGTAGCGCTATGACGCCGATTACGCGCCTTATTGGTCGTAACAGCCGCCTGTGAAGCTTGCATAAACATTCCCAGTTTATTTTAGCCCCAACGCGGTTCTTTTACAATGACTTATCCGTTAATAATAAAGCCTGGTATCTTGTGATTTAAGATTGACTATTTATCTCATGGAAGCTATATTGGCACCGCCTCGCTTAGGTTTATGCTTCCCGTCTCGTTTTTGTTCTTCCTTGGTTTATGGTAGATTTTCGTTAGATAGCTTAAAACCAAGCTTTTTTGAATATGCCCTGTCACAAACTTTTCTTAGATAGCATACAATGGGTTGTAAGACGCCATCATTTTGGAAGCTGGTATTGACGTTACTTGAGCTTTATGGCGCGATATCCTGTTTCATGGTAGACTCTATCTGCTAATATGTGATGGATGGTTACAGAAAGGATATGGCAATGGGCGTTATTAAGATTATGCCGTGTCTGGATATGAAAGATGGCAGAATAGTAAAAGGGATACATTTCGTTAGTCTGAAAGACGCAGGAGACCCGGTTGAGAATGCTGCATATTATCAGAAAGAGGGTGCCGATGAGTTGGCTATGCTGGATATCGCAGCGACATTGGAAAACCGTAAAACACGGCTTGAATGGATAAGAAATGTGTCTTCGGTCATTAATATCCCACTGACCGTAGGCGGCGGTATTTCCACTTTAGAGGACATTGAAATGGTTCTGGAAGCAGGAGCGGATAAAGTCTCTATGAACAGTGCCGCGGTAAACAATCCAGACTTAATAAAGCAGGCATCAACCCGTTTTGGTAGCGAGAGAATTACTGTGGCTCTTGATGCTAGAAGAAACAAGAATATGCCATCTGGTTTTGAACTGGTTGTTTCCGGTGGCACTAAACCAGTGGGGAAAGACGCTGTACCGTGGGCAAAACAGTGCCAGGAGCTTGGTGCCGGCACAATACTGCCGACAAGTATGGACGGAGATGGTACACGTGCTGGATATGACTTAGATTACACCAGTGTTATTTCTCAAGCAGTTACAATTCCGGTAGTTGCGTCTGGTGGAGCGGGAACTCTGGAGCATTTTTATGAAGGGGTGGTAAAAGGTGGTGCTCAGATTCTATTGGCAGCTTCAGTTTTTCACTATCACATTTTAAGCATTAAGCAGGTCAAGGAATATCTGAAAGAAAAAGGTATCGAGGTTTATCTATAATTGGCAAAGACTGGACTAGAACCAGTGGTCAAGTGCATAAAAGGCATCCGTTCTATCGTGAATGAACAAGATCAAACAGGGTGCTACTTACTTTCACAAAGCGAGGCAGGCTTGTTTCAAAGAGAGTTCAACACTCTCCAATCACCCGATACTTAAATTTTTCTGCCATATGGTATAAAGGTGGATGGTATCAGTTATGGGGGCAGGTCAAGATAATAGAATCCTTAGATTCGTTTTTATCCCATCTCAAATATCAGACATCTCGAATCAAAATGAAACTGGCGTTATTTGTAAAAGACAGGTATAATGAGCAGAAAGTATTTCTCGATATTTAGAAAACATTATCCTGTTCAGTATGAAGAAGAACAAGGATAATATAGTGGCTGTTAGTTTATTTCTACCTCACTAAACAACCCGACCGTAAGGCCATGGGAAGTTTATAGAAGAGACATATAAATCAATGGAAAGGGGAGGAATCTTTAATGAAAATAGAAAAAGTTGGGGTAGTTGGCTTTGGATTCATGGGCTCCGGGATTACCCAGATTAGTGCTCAGGCTGGATATGAGGTTGTCGTACAGGACTCGAAAGAAGAAGCTCTTGGCAGAGGGTTGTCGTCTATTGATAAATATCTCGGCAGGAGTGTTGAGAAGGGAAGAATCTCAGAATCACAAAAAAATGCCATCCTTGCCCGCATCAAGACGACATCGGATCTTAATGAATTGAAAGATTGTGATATTATCATAGAGGTCATCCCGGAGGACATGCTCTTGAAGAAGAAGATGTTCGCCGCTCTCGACCGGATTTGCTCACCTCATGCCATCTTAACCAGCAACACCTCTTGCCTGTCTGTAACGGAATTGGCCGAAGCCACGAAGCGCCCTGCGCAGGTAATCGGCACTCATTTTCTATCCCCGGTCCCGCCCAGCAAGTTGCTCGAAATTGTCAGGGCAGCCAAAACAAGCGATGAAACGCTGGAAACGGTCAAGAAATTCGGGGCATCTCTGGGTAAAGAACTCATCATAGCCAAGGATACTCCGGGATTCGTTTTTAATTATCTGCTGATAGCTCTTTCCAACGCCGCCTTCGACTTGGTGGACAAAGGCATTGCGACCAAAGAAGATATTGATAAGAGTATGACGATGGGTTTGGGGCATCCGATTGGGCCTATTGCCCTGGCAGACTTCAACGGACTTGATACTTGCTATCTGGTCACGAAAGCGATGTATGAACAAACTGGTTCGCCCTCATATAAACCATCCACAACGCTCAAAAAACTGGTAGATCAGGGAAAGCTGGGCCGCAAATCAGGTGAAGGATTTTATAAGTATCAATAGAGAAAGCGATACTAAGCTATTTCAGGCACATGCCATCTCTCCTCAATACTGCTGCATAAAAACATTAGCGGCAAATTGTTCATAGCAAACAGATTTTTACCGCATAAATGTGCTGAAATTCCTTTAAATATATTGGTAGCGTTGCTAAAATAATTACAGCCTACTAATCTCTAGCCATTTGTCAGCGCTTCCAGGCTTTCATCCGGTATCCTTTTAAGATGGATTAAGGTTTATATCCGCGTGGTAGCTCTGCAGGGACTTGACCTCTTCCTTCCCATTCTGGCTGGCGGCAATACCCTTCGCCGCGGCCAATGCGGCAGCCAGCGTTGTTATATAGGGCACCTTGTATTTAATGGCGGTTTTACGAATATATGAGTCATCATACTGGCTCAGTTTGCCCGCGGGGGTATTTATCACCAGCTGGATCTCGCCGTTTTTAATGGCATCGGCGATATTGGGCCTGCCTTCGTGCATTTTCAAGACGGGCTCAGAGATGATTCCTTTACCCGCCAGGAATTGCTGAGTGCCCGCCGTAGCCTTGATTTTAAAGCCGAGTTCGTGAAATTGCCGGGCTACTTCGAATACCGCCGTCCGCTCACGGTTGGCAATCGTAATGAGGACCGTACCTTCCATGGGTAACGCCGGTTGAGCTGCTTCCTCAGCTTTAAAATAGGCCAGTCCAAAGGATTTCGCAATACCCAGCACCTCACCGGTAGACCTCATTTCCGGCCCCAGTATCGGATCAACTTCAGGGAACATATTAAAAGGAAAGACTGCCTCTTTTACGCCAAAATGTGGGATATGCATGCGTTTGAGGTTGAGGTCTTTTAACTTTTTACCCAGCATAAGCTGCGTGGCGATGCGGGCCATGGGAATATTGCACACCTTAGACACGAGTGGGACGGTACGCGACGCCCTGGGATTAGCTTCAAAAACATACACTACATCTTTGCATATTGCATATTGAATATTCATTACGCCCACCACCTTCAAATCGGTGGCGATTCTCCGGGTATATTCTTCGATGGTATCAATATGCTTCTGAGATAAACTGACTGGCGGTATAACACAGGCGGCGTCTCCAGAGTGTACCCCGGCAAACTCAATGTGTTCCATGACTGCCGGTATGAAAACATCGCTGCCGTCAGAGAGAGCATCCGCTTCGGTCTCGATGGCATTTTCTAGGTAGCGGTCAATCAGAATAGGACGGTCTGGCGTTACCCCAACCGCCGCCGTGACATAAGTCCGCAGCATCTCTTCATCATAAACGATTTCCATGCCGCGTCCGCCGAGTACGTAGGAAGGTCGCACGATGAGCGGATAACCGATGCGCCGGGCGACACTGAGCGCCTCCTCGATGTTGGTCGCGGTACCCGCTTCCGGCATGGGAATCCCGTATTTTTGCATCATTTTACCAAAGCGTCCGCGGTCGGACGCCATATCGATAGAATCCGGCGATGTCCCGAGGATACGGACGCCGGCATCTGCCAACTCCTGGGCGATATTAAGCGGGGTCTGCCCGCCAAACTGCACGATGACACCTATGGGTTTTTCTTTTTCATAGATGCTCAGGACGTCTTCCACCGTCACCGGCTCAAAATAGAGCTTATCCGAAGTATCGTAGTCTGTTGAAACGGTCTCCGGGTTGCAGTTCACCATGATGGTCTCATAGCTTTCACCGTGCAGGGCGAAGGCAGCGTGAACGCAGCAATAATCAAACTCGATGGCCTGCCCGATACGGTTGGGGCCGCCGCCCAGCACCATTACCTTGGGACGGCTGCTACTTGAAGTCTTATCCGGCATGTTGTAGGTGGAATAATAGTAAGCGGCATTTTCCACTCCGCTGACTGGAACGGCGTCCCAGCCTTCCACGATGCCCAGAGCAATGCGCTTTTGCCGGATCTGCTTCTCCGACTGACCGAGCAGCTTCGCCAGGTAACGGTCGGCAAATCCTTCCTTTTTAGCTCGAACCAGCAGGTCATCCGGAAGGACTCTGCCTTTGAATTTGAGTATTTCCTCCTCAAATTCAACCAGTTCTTTCATCTGGTTGATAAACCAGGGTTTTATAAAAGTCCTGCCGCAAAGCTCCTGAACATCAGCGCCCTTGCGCAGAGCTTCATACATAATAAACTGGCGCTCGCTGGTCGGCACGCTGAGCATCTTCATCAGTTCTTCCAGTGATTTTTCATGGAAGTCCTTGGCGAAGCCGAGTCCGTATCTGCCGTTCTCCAGGGAACGGATGCCCTTTTGGAAGGCTTCTTTATAAGTCTTACCGATGCTCATTACTTCGCCGACGGCGCGCATCTGGGTACCGAGCCTGTCCTCGGCATCCCGAAATTTTTCGAACGCCCACCGGGCTAATTTGACAACGACGTAATCTCCGGAGGGAGTGTATTTGTCCAGTGTGCCTTCCCGCCAGTAAGGGATTTCATCGAGAGTAAGACCTGCTGCCAGCTTTGCCGATATGAGGGCGATAGGAAAACCGGTTGCCTTGGAAGCCAGCGCCGAGGAACGGGATGTGCGAGGGTTTATTTCAATGACCGCAACACGTCCTGTTTTGGGGTCATGAGCAAATTGGATATTGCATCCGCCGATTATCTTCACCGCATCCATGATGCGATAAGCGTATTCCTCCAGCCTCTTCTGGAGCTCCGGTGCGATGGTAAGCATAGGTGCCACGCAAAACGAATCGCCGGTATGCACTCCCATAGCATCCACATTTTCTATGAAGCAAACCGTGATTTTCTTGCCATTACTATCTCTGATGACCTCCAGCTCCAGTTCTTCCCACCCCTCTACCGACTCCTCGATAAGTACCTGCCCGATGCGGCTAGCGGCAAGCCCCCGGCTGGTAATGGTATGGAGTTCCTCCATGTTATAGCAAAGTCCTCCACCGGTCCCGCCCAGTGTGTAAGCAGGGCGGACCACGACGGGCAAGCCCAACCGGGCAACAACCTTTTCGGCTTCTTCCACGCTGTGGGCTTCGGCGCTAAGCGGCAAGTCCAGTCCCAGTGATTTCATTGTTTCTTTAAAGATGATACGGTCTTCGCCGCGTTGTATCGCGCTAACATCAACTCCGATAACTTTGACCCCGAATTTTTCCAGAACGCCAGCCTGTGCAAGGTCAGAGCTCAGATTTAGCCCGGTCTGTCCCCCAAGATTCGGCAGCAACGCATCGGGGCGCTCCTTCTCAATAATCTTGCTCAAGCTATCAACCGTAAGCGGCTCAATATAGGTAGCATCAGCCCAGTCCGGGTCGGTCATAATGGTAGCCGGATTGGAGTTAACCAGAACAATTTTATAACCAAGGGATCGCAGAGCCTTACACGCCTGCGTCCCGGAATAGTCAAATTCACACGCCTGGCCGATAATAATAGGGCCGGAGCCAATAATCATTACTTTATTGATGTCAGTCCGCTTGGACATGAAAGGTTCTCCTTTTATAGGTATAGGTTATTGATATTCTTGGAAGGGATTTACCAGATAATCTTCTATCTCGGTTTCATTAATCATTAAAGGACTGAAAATTCGCTTGATCAGGGCAATCATTTCTGGTGTGGGGTCAGCCAGACCTTCTTTGAGCATCCTGAGTTCATCCATCGGAATAACCAGATTCTCTTTGACGTCTATCATGCCGGGGGGTATTCTGCTGAGCCTATCACAGATATAATGATACGCACTTTTACGGGCATCCGCACGTTTTAACATATCTGCCTGCGGTATGCGGGCGCTTTTATCATGAGCTTCATCGGAATTGCCGCCGTTCACGACCCAGTTTACCACATTCTCTTGTTTTCTGGGTAGGGTTATCTGTACCTGTACGATTAATGGCATCTGCTCTTATCTCTTCGCTTTTTATGGAATTGTTAATTAGAAGATGAGACAAAGCAAAGCTGGTTAATATTTTATTTTGAGGGATTTTTTAATCCAGTGGAATTTTTGTCCACGGATACACCAGATGGCAGAAAATTATGCGTATTGGGTGCAATCCCATGACTGGTATCTCTGTTTTTCGAACAGGTTCATAATTAGAGTATCAACACCCGGCTAACTCTCAGATTGTGATTGAATGAATATCTACACGAATATTTTTAATATTTATTATGCAACCCAGGGGTCGCACTCTTTGGTATTTGCGTTAATCTTATCTGATATGGTTTCATTAGAAAGGATTGCTTTCGGGAAGCGGGCGCCTTTCAGACATATACACATGGATAGACAGGCCGAATCACAGCAGAAGAACATGAATGAAATCACACTCGTCGCCACGGCCGCTTTCGGGCTGGAAAAAGTGGTCAAGAATGAGCTAATAGACCTCGGGTTCGAAAACGTAAAGGTATCGGACGGAAAGCTCGAATTTGAGGCTACGCTCAGGGATATTCCCAAGGCGAATCTCTGGCTAAGGTCCGCAGACCGCGTGCTGCTTAAGATGGGAGAATTCACCGCACTTACCTTTGAAGAACTATTTGAAAAGACCAAAGCGCTCCCGTGGGAATACTTCATTACTAAAGACGGGAAATTCGATGTAAACGGGAAGGCAGTGAAGTCCACGTTAGGCAGTATTCGCGCATGTCAGTCCATCGTGAAAAAAGCCGTAGTGGAAAGACTGAAAGAAAAATACCATAAAGAATGGTTTGAAGAAACCGGCCCGGAATTCGCCATACTGATATCAATGCTTAAAGATGTTGCCACTCTCACAATCGATACCTCCGGCTCCGGCTTGCACAAGCGCGGGTATCGCGAGGCGGGTGGGGAAGCCCCGATGAAGGAAACACTCGCCGCCGCTCTTGTTATGCTCAGCTTCTGGGATGCGGACAGGATCTTAATCGACCCCATGTGTGGTTCAGGAACCATACTCATCGAAGCGGCAATGATTGCAAGGAACATTGCTCCGGGGTTACAGCGGGAGTTTGCTTCTGAAAAATGGCCGGCGATAAACGAAGAATACTGGAGCGAATCAAGACTTGCTGCCCGTGATGTGATTATTCACGACCGTAAGCTGCAGCTATTCGGTTACGACATCGATGCAAAGAACATCGAGATAGGCAAAAGCAATGCTAAAATTGCCGGGGTTGGAGATGACATTCGCTTCGAAAATAAGGATATGAAGGATTTGTGGATTGACCAACAGTACGGCATTGTCATTTCTAACCCTCCTTATGGAGTAAGGATGTCTGATTTCAGGGACATCAATAAAATCTACATTGCCCTTAACAAGATGTTTCGGAAAAAGCGGGGATGGTCTGTCTACATATTGACGGCTGACGAACTGTTCCCCGGTTATTTTAAACGTGCTCCGCCAGACAGAGTAAGAAAGTTATATAACGGCAACATCAAAGTCAATTATTACCAGTATTATGGCGATAGACCTGCTGAAAACCCCCGTTTAACCAACCTCGACATAAGGCAAGGGCAGGAAGACCGGGATGCGCATGGATGAAATCAAGGTAGTCTCCTTCGATTTAGAGGGAACGTTGACAACTCCAGCCTTTAGCCACGCCGTATGGTATGAAGGGATTCCATCTCTCTATGCTGAACGTCACAGTATCGCTTTTGGAGAAGCCCGGATGATTGTTCGGCAAAAGTACCAGGAAATCGGTGACCGGAAGAAAGAATGGTATGACATCAAGTACTGGTTTACCCGCTTCGGTTTGGGTGATTATCACCAGGTATTGGACAGGTACAGGGATGAAGTAGACCGTTACCCGGATGCTTTGCCAATCCTGAATGCCCTCCGCAATAAATACAAACTCATTATCGCTACCAACACGGCATATGAATTTCTGCCGTATCTGCTGTCGGGACTTGAGAGCTACTTCGCCGGGGTATTTTCCTCCATATCAGACTTCGGGCAGCTTAAAACTCCGCAGTTCTATGCCCTGGTATGCCGAGAATTGGGCATAGAACCACGGGAGATGGCTCATGTCGGCGATAGCTGGGGTTTCGACTATCTTCCGGCTAAGGAAGCCGGGATTAAGGCTTTCCACTTAGACCGGGAGCAAATCACAGAGGCAGGAGAATCATTGAAGAGCCTGTCTGAACTTGAGACGAAGCTGCATTGCAGTGAAAATCATTGACCTGCCGTCTGGAAAACATCTTAATCCAAGTAATGTGAACAGCCATTGTATTGGAGAATATTCAGGGATTTCTTCCACAACTTTATCGCCAGCGGCAAGGAAACCGGTCTATCTTATCAGTAGGGTTAAGCGCTTTTGTTTTCTAGCTGTAAAAAGTTCATGCTGGTGGTCAGCGATTATATCAGCAGTCAACTGCTCAGGGAAAATGTCAGTATCTGAAAGGACTGACATGGCCATAAAAGAACAGACCAGATGGACATGTTCCCCCGGAAACTAAAAAACCTGTTATGCGCCTATCTTTGTTTATCGGCAAAGTAATAAAGTATTTACAGTAAGCATATTCCTTTTTATTACTTGTTTACATTCTTTAAACTATGATTTTCTATGCAACCGTGATTAACAGGAAGCATTATATGTCTGCAATTAAATCTGGAATGGAAGCAATACCATCTGCTAACAAAAAAATAACAGTTTTTATCGTGGATAACCGCCCGCTTTTTCGCCATGCGATACGGCAGGCACTGCCGCTTGATATCGCAGTAACCGGGGAAGCTCCTTTAAGCTCTGATGTCTGGAAATTGATTGATGAACTATCTCCGGATATTGCGCTCGTGCACGTTTCTCCCCCCTTGTTCGTTGGCTTCGGGGTAGCGCGCCAGATTGCCGTACGTTGCCCGAAGGTAGCTCTGGTAATGATAAGTTCCGTTCCGGATGATAACCAGCTCTTTCAGGCGATTAAACTGGGCGCATTAGCCTTTCTAGGGGAGGATGCCAGCGCCGAAGAAATCGCCGTCGCACTTCGCAAAGTTGGAAACGGCCAATATCCCATTAATGACAGCCTAATGGAAAGACCGAACACGGCAATGAAAATATTGCAGGTGTTTCACAACCTCTCCCAGGCAGGTACGGATGTTGATGTCTTGATGACGCCGCTTACCTCCCGGGAAAGGGAAATACTAAAGTACATCGCCGAAGGAAATGCCAATAAGAGCATTGCTTCTGCGATGGGGGTCGGCGAACAAACCGTTAAAAACTATGTCGCCTCCATTATGCGCAAGCTGAAAGCTAGTGACAGGACACACGCGGTGGTCCTGGCTATCCAGAAAGGCTGGCTCAATCTGGGGGAAATCTCAGACCTTTCTAAAGAGGTTGAGACACTGTTTTCATATAGAGGTTAGCGAAGATATCCCCGGTCCGCTGTTCTTTGGACAAACAAATACCGGATTCATCAGCTCAATCTTCACTAAAAGTACCCATCGGATAATTACCAAAGTAATCTATCTTTAAAAACGGATAGCTTGTATATTTATAATATACTACTTAAGTACTATTACCAGGGTCACATCATGAAGTATATTTATAAATGAATACCGTTAGGAGGTAAAGCAAAGTGAAAAAGAGAACATTATTTATCAGCCTTATCCTTGCCATTGTTTTGAGCACTCTCATGCCCGCGACAGCGCTGGCGGCTAAGCCGGCAACTTTCAGCGCTAACGGAATGGTCAGTTACATCTCTCCCGGCACAGTATTTCCCGCCGGGAACAGCGGCAGATGGGTGGTAGCCGAGCGGGAACTCATTGGGGCGCTCGCCGGGGACATCAGCGGCGGTTTTACCATGACTTACAAGGCGAATGTGGAATCGCTGGAGACTCAGGCGGGCAATTTCCACGGTACTCTCATCATGGATGATGGTTCCTATTCATTCAATGTCAACGGCCGGAGCGAACCTCTACAGTTCGTGCAGTGGATTGAATTCCCGCCTCAATCGGGTAATTACGTGCCCTTGATGCTACTCACCATCAGCGGCGACTGGACGTTAACCGAAGGGGCACAGGGACATGGTAATTTCGATGCCCAGGTTTTATTTATTCCCACTCTGGAAGGGCATGTCGGATATATTGTGAATAGCTCGTTCAATATGGCCGGTCAATGGAAGCCATAAGGTAAATCAGAAAAGCTGCCTGCTTAAAAGACCGGGCGATTGTCAGTTATGATGCTACTGCCAGTTGCCCGGCTTCTTCAAGGTAAAGACGCGCGGCGGAGACTCTGGGATGTTTATTATCACAGCTAATCTCCGCCTTTATTTTGCTGTAAATGCTGTTAAGATGATGCTCCACCGTCTTCACATCAATGAATAGAGAGTCAGCGATAGCCATATTAGTTTGACCGGAAGCTAATAGATTCAGCACTTCCAGTTCCCGCGAAGTTAGCTGATTAAGCAATCTTTTCGTTTTCTTTACCGCGAACATTAACTGGGCTAGAGAAGGGTCAAGGGTAATTTGACCCTGGCTCACTGCCTTGATAATATTGATGAGCTGGTCAGTATGGCTGAGTGATTGCCTAAGGAATACCGCGATGCCCCCGTGCCATTCAGGAGCGAGGTGTTTCAATGTCTGGATATCATCCTGGCTGTAGGAATTGAACAGTATGATAAGCCCCATTTTGCTAATGTCAGGACGTGACCGGGCGAGTTTGCGGATGATTTCGGTATCGAGTCTTCTCGTTCCCACCAGAAGAACATCAGGACGATAATCGGTAATAGACTCTACAGCGCTTGCGTCGCTCAGTACTCCGAGCAACCTGATAGTACTTTTCCGGGTGAGAGCCTCATATAGATAGCTGTTAATTTCCTCGTTGTCAAGCGCCAGCAGATTAATCTGATCAGTCATCGTCGCCATCCTCTATCTTTAATACCAATGATATTCTAACGCTTGTATCTTGGTATTATGATAGATGGTAGGTGATGTTTGGTTGAAAAACGGTTGAAATTTGGTAGAAGTTTACCATGCTGACAGTACGTTGCGTATTATCAGGATGCCCGGACGAATCGGTATCCCACGCCGCGCTCATTTAAGATTATTTTAGGATCCTCGGCACTATCTCCCAGCTTTAGCCGGAGTTGGTATATGTATCTCTTCAGAGCGCTGTTATCGATGTACTTGGCTTCGTTGCCCCAGACCTGTTGTTTAATCACGTCTTGCGGAATAATCTTGCCTTCATTGCGCGCCAGGCAGTACAGGATATGGCTTTCATTGGGTGTGAGGTGAACATCCTCGTTATTAACTTTGACCTCTCTTTTGCTAAAGTTGATATAGATATTCCCGGATTCGATCGGCGCCATTTGAGTTTCTTCCTGCGAGCGTATACCGCTGCGGCGCAGAACTGCTTTGCACCGGATGAGCAGGTTGGATGGGCTGAATGGTTTCAAAATATAGTCATCCGCACCGAGTTCAAATCCGCGTAACTCATCTACCTCGTCGTCCCTTACCGTAAGGATGATAGTAGGGACATTGGAATATTTGCGCATATTTTCCAGTACTTCAAACCCGGAGATGTCCGGAAGATTAATATCCAGGATAACAATATCCGGAGGCTCGTTCTCGACAAGCTCTAATCCTTTTTTCCCATTCTCAGCGCAGATGACGGCGGCATCAGGCCAGCGGAGCTTGAAAGTCAGCGTGACCCCTTTGACGATTTCCGGGCTATCTTCAATGAGAAGGATTTTCATCATTTCCCTCCTGGTTGTCCAAGGGCAGAGAAAACTTAAAGTGATTACCGTCTTTCCCGGTCTCTACCCATATCTTTCCGCCGTGTAACTGTACCAGCTTTTTACATACAAAAAGCCCCAGCCCTAGCCCTCCGCCGCTCTTATGCCGCCCCCGCTGGTAAGGGGTAAAAATCATTTCTAATTCACCGGGCGTGAGGGGTTGGGCGCCATTACCCATTTCTATTATAGCATGATTATTGATACGGTAAGCTTTTAATACGAGAGAATCGCCCGGGGGACCATACTTGATTGCGTTGGTCAGCAGGTTGAGCAACACCTGCATTAACCGGTCCGGGTCTCCCTTTATTGGGCCAATCGCAGGCTCTATCTCAACTTTGATAGTTTGGTTTTTATTGAGCAGCATCGCCATAACCTGGGCAACTGCGTCATTGGTCAGATGATTAATGTCTAAGTACTCCAGGTTCAAGGCAGTTCCGGTATGCTGGAGTTTGGTAAATTGAACCAGTTCGGTGATTCTCCTATCCAGATTGCGGACAGCTACATCCATATTGGCAGCCAGGTCGCTGAGTACCGAATTGTCTGAATGTAGTTCTTCTTTGAGCAATTCCGATGATGCCATCATTGCGGTCAAGGGAGTTTTCACCTCGTGAATGAGGGCATCAACAAATTCAGCCCTTTCTTCAAATTCCTTTTGCAGATCTTCGCGGGCTTGCTTTTCCAGTTTATACAGGCGCGAGTTATCCACAGCGATGGCGAGCTGGAGTGCTATCTGCCGGAGTAGCCTCAGATTGTCCTCGCTGTAGGCTTGCGGCTTGACTGAGCCCAATGTGAAGTTACCCAGGACAGCACCTTTGGATCGGAGCGGCAGGCGCATGATAGAGCGAATCCCGATTTGAGCCATGCCTGCGTTGTATTGGGAATCGCCGGTATCCAGATTCGGCTCATAGCTAACCTCTTCGATAAGCCGGGGGATGCCTGTGATTTGCTTTATTGCCTCTTCGCCCGCCTGATCCAGAGTTTTCTCTGTCCACACGAAAGCCAACTGGGGGGGCTCACTAACCTCTCCGCGCAAATTGATACTGACATAATCAATGTCAATAAAACCTTTTAATTCTTTAATGAGGTTGTTATATACCTTGTCCAGGTCAAGCTCTGATGATACAATCATGCCCAGATTAGTCAAAAAAGCCTGTTCAAGATAGCGTTCGGTCTGCATCTTGTACAATCTTGCGTTGTCGAGAGTGGTTGCCATCTGCCGGGCTACCACGCGGAGCATCCTTATTTCTTCCAGCGAGTAATCCTGGTCTGATAATTTGCGTCCCATTATAATGATGCCGGTAAGATTTTCCCGGATCATAAGCGGCACCAGCAGTTCGGCATTAAGTTCGGTTAACAATTCTTTCTCGTGGGTAGTCAATCCCTGGAGTTGAGGCATTACTTTTATCTCGTGCCTTGTCATAATACTGGTATTTTCTTGCAGCCAAGAAGTCAAAGCGCCGTGGAACGGCAGGCTTATCGAACGGAGAGTCGCCTGTCCGATTACTGCAACCGGAACGTAGTTTTTCCCGTAAAGATCGGGTATCATCAACAGCACTTTATCAGTTTTCATGGCAGAGGCTACTGTCTCGACAAGGGCATCGGCGATGAAGGTGAAATCGGTAATTGTTTTGGTATTGTCCCCCAGCGTTTCCAGCGCCCGCAGGTAGTCGTACTTGCTGCGGTAAAAAAAACGGTCCAGCCGGTTTTGCAGCCAGTGAATCAATGGCTGTAATAACACGGCAATGATGATAATAACAGCGATGGTATCCAGGTCTAATAATTGCCAATCACCGATACCTACCAGATAAGCAGTGTAAAGCAGTGCTACCACCAGACCGACCAATATTGCGGAGATTGTGGCATATGCCATACTTCTGCGGATAACCAGGTGCATGTCCAGCAGATGGTATTTCAGAATTGCATAACTGCAAAAGAGCATGAAGAAAATATTACTGATTATCCCCAGGGGGTATAACGGAAAGCCGCGGGCTGCAAGCATGTCACTGAAGAGCCCCATAAGGCAAAGAGAAACGCCGATAGCGACGTAGATATAGCGGTTCCTTTCAATCGGCGATTCAGATTTCCAGTGAGCTCTAAGTAACTCAATGAGTCCGAGGACAACGATACCATAGAAAACAATACTGTAGGGAATGAACAGGGGACCGCCGACGAAACCGTTTCCATACCACATCGGTTTCATCTCGATTAAAATCAGTTTGGTGGGGGCTAGCCCAATAGCCGCCACGGCAAAGCCGTAAGCCACCAGAAGGCGCGCCTTAATCTTCGTGGCGCCGATAAGCAGCAGTACCGAATGATAGAACGAAACGGAGACAAAAGGCAGCACTGTGAATATGGCGATTTCCCAGGGCAGCGCATTTTCCAGAGGGCTCTTGCGCATAAAGAAAATGGTTAAAGCCCATAGGCTCATATTAACCAGGAAAAAGGCAAAAACGCGGTGCAGTGCGCTGTGCGGACGCTGTAGTATTACCAGTATTGCCAGGGCAACACCAAAGCCAAGCCCGATGAGGGGTAAAACCAGGTACAACACACCCATACTATTCTATTATAATCTATCACTTATTTGTAGCAAGTCGCTAATCATGGTATCGGAGGGATTGATATGCAGCGGCTTAAGATGGGCGATATCAAAGCCGGCCTCCTGTTTTTTCCTGGTGTACTCGCGGAAAGTGCCGCTGTTTAAGAGAGTAACTTTTATTGGCGTCATGCCGATCATGCTCCTTAAATCGCGGTAATCTTTGCGCATCTTGATTAGCTCGTCGTCAATCATTTTTGCGATTTGTGAATTATTGTAGCCGTTTTGGTTCACTTCCAAATAAATGTGTAGCACTGGTTCTTCTTTGTTGGATTCTTTCCGTATGGTCCAATCTTCATAAGGGAGTTTTGTCCCCTGTATTGCAGCCCATAATTCTTTCTCGTCAAGGCGAACAAAGCCGGATATATCGATAAGGTCATCTGCCCGCCTCTGGAAAGTTATCTGCGGAAGTGTCGAGCCCGTTTCCTTATCGCCGATGGTTGTTACCTTAACCAGGTCTCCGATGCGGTATCTAACCAACGGTCCACCATGAAAATTCGTCACGACGATTTCATATATTCTGCCCGCTTCGAGTTCGTCTATCAAAACCGTGGACGGCTTGTAATGCTTGTCCTTTTCATTCTTGAGCATCTCTTCCTCAGGAATGAACTCATAGAAGTTAGAATATGGCACGAGAGTCATGCCTTTTTTATTCCAGCTTTGCATTGCAATAAAGCACGTTTCAGTGGCAACATAGACATCCAGCGGCTTGACGCCCCAGTAATTAGCAATCTCTTCCTGATAAATGCTCGTGTCGGTGCCCCCGCAGACAAGACCCTTCACCTTCCATATATCTTTAGGCAGAATCGGTCTTTTGGAAATTCTCGCATTCAGTATCGCGTTCAAGAGGCGCAGGATAGCCATCGGATGCAGAGAACCCGGAGAAAGCTTTGCACTGTTGCCGAGCTGGCTGAAACCCTTGCCGATTTTAGCCAGTACTACTGCCAGAGACGCCGAATAATCAATGCCCGTCCGCAATGCGGTGTGGAATCCTTGTTCAATTCTTTCGTGGAACTCCATGGCTTCGGCCTCATCAAGCGGAGGGATAGCCCGGTAGGACATGCGCTCGGCGGCAACGTACCCCATTACTCCCGTAGTATAAGGGACGGGCGGTAAATTAAGGACTACTCTGGCTCCGGGATGCAGGCGCACTTCACCGCGGCGGCTGGCGGAAGAAAGGATAAATGCCGACAGGGTATCATCAGCCAGTCTTTCAAGGTTACCCTGGGTATAAGGTATCCACTTGATCAAGCCAGTGCGTCCTGAGGTATGAGCCCATAGAGTTGGCTTGGCTGCCAGCATGCTGTCATTCTTTTCACCAAGACAAGGCTGGTAATCGTCATAGGTGGTGAAAGGAACATATTTGCGGAAATCGTGCAGGTTCTCAAGTTTATGATTGCCAAGGATTTTTTTACCCAGCTCCGAGTTCTTTATTAGCTCGATTTCATCCATCAGCAGGGACTTTTGTATCACCATGAATTCGTCGATGGATAAATCCAGAAATCCGCAGTACTTCATCCAGAGATTTCCATCATCCCATTTCTCGAAGAGTTCATCTTTTTTGATAAAAGGAAATCGGTACATATTTTCTCCCTATCACCGGCCTGGTCATGCCGCCAGAGTCTGTCAATTTCAGAAACGAGTTTGGTGAGGGCATCCCGGCGCCCTCACCAAAAGATAAGCTGGATAATTATCCGGAACAGAAGCTGGTTATTTTCGCTTGTTGTTCAGCCAGTTCTTGATTCCTTCTTTAATCGTCTTAGATTCTACTTGGGGCAAGCGGATGCGTGATATAGCACGGAAGCTGGTCACAATTATCCCTCCGCTGAGGTTGTAAACGTGCTGATTGGGATAAACACTCAGGATAATTGATTTGTTAGCCTCCGGTTTAAATGTGGCGGTGCCGTGAATCGCAGCGTAATTGCCCGTACCGGATTCCACTGTAACCTTGCCGCTGAAGCTTGCTCCCAGTGTTTTCGGCAGGAGGGGCAGCGCGGTGCCATAAGCCGCCGTGAGTTCTGCTATCGGGACAGAAGACAGGTCTGGTATGCCGTAATACTGCGCGAAGAAAGCCCCGACCGGAATGCCCACTTGCTGGCACCATCCGGCAACCTCGTTAAACGTGTAAGTCTCTTTGATTGAAGCATCGGAAGTACCATCAGCCAGGAGATATACGGTACCCTGTGCTGTCCCGATGGTTACTATGCCATGGATTGAACCGGACTGTATCGTGTCCAGGACACCGCTATAAGTAAAAACAAACTGGCCGGTAGCATCACCGCTGACCGTGCCATAGATGCTCCGGCTGTCCACAATCCATCCCACCACAGCAGGCGCCCCATCCACGATGTCATATATCGGCCAGGAATTGGCATTTGCCGGGTTTGCTTGAGGCCATGGGGCAGTGCTGACGCCGGGCTGGTCTATGGATTGCGGTGTCAATTTCAATTCGAATCGTTGGGGAGGAGCAGCAGGACGCAGGTCTTTCGCCATCGTAGCGGTCGGTATCGCCACCGCTATCATCACGGCTATTGTCAGACAAATGAATATCAGGCGTTTCATTATCCCTCCTTATCGGGTGCTTTCCGGGTATCTCGATTTCACGGCTGTTTCAAATTTAATAGTACACTGGTAATAGGTCTTTAGTACCGGAATTATTGTTGGATTATATCCCAGGTAAGAAGAGTGTGCAGTAGGTTTATGGTTTGGTTTGGTAGAGATTTGGTAGAGATTCCGTGGGGAAAACCCGGTTCAGGCTGCTCTATGATAGAGTTTTTCAGGGAATATCTGAACAAGTTTCTCTTTACTCCCTGACCTGAAGCGCCCGGTTTCCTAGGTTCATTCCATACTGAACACTCCGATGATAACGCAATGGGAAGTTTAACAATAAGCTTTATCGTCGGGATCAATGGTAATGAAGGATAATACCCTTGCTTATCACCGGTTTAAAGTGCGATGATATTATTGTCATCACTTTGTTAGCAAATCGTTATGGTTAAGTAAAAATATGTATTATTATTTTTACCAGTGGTCAATGGTATTTTCCTTGCTGGCCTCGCTGTTCGTAATGATAATGGCGTGGAGACGCCGCCAGATCCCCGGAGCGTCAGCAATGGTGGCGCTAGCCGCGGCAACTTTTATCTGGACGCTGGGTTTCCATATTGAAACTAACGTGCAAATCCTAGAGCGTCAACTGTTTTTCAATAGTATCGGCTACCTCGGCGTATGGAGTGTGCCGGTAGCCTGGTTCATTTTCGCCCGGCACTATACCACTGGTAGCCGACGGTTAACCTGGAGATTGTTGCTTCTTTGCGTTATTCCTCTGCTGGGTATTGCAATGGTCTGGAGCAACAGCTGGCATCATCTCATGTGGTCCGGCGAGCATTTAGTTACTTCCGGTCCGTTTATCGTGACCGCCCGGACTTACGGGACTATTTTCTGGATAGCCTATGCTTATTCTTACGTATTATTGTTTGCCGGTACGATAATCCTGGCGCGGAGGCTGTTTATTGGCGTACCGCTGTATTTGGGGCAAGCCGTTTCCTTGATAATCGCAGTCGCATTGCCTGTCATATGGAACGTTATCTATGTTTTCAACATAGGTCCATTTGCGGGCAAAGACTTGACTCCCGTGATGTTGTCAATTTCTGGTATATTCATTATTTTTGGCTTTATGCGCTTCCAATTGCTTGCCGCGGTGCCTTTTGCCCGCGAACTTGTCATCGAAAGGCTGAGCGAAGGAGTGCTGGCTTTTGATATAAACCGTCACCTGTTGGACGCCAATCCGGCAGCTCTCAAGATATTCAGAGTAAATAAGAGCATCATTGGAAAGACGATAGAAGATTTATCTCCCCTGTCCTCCGTATTGACAAGGCTATCATCGGCGCCCACTGCTGCTATTGAGTTATCACTCATTGTGTCAGGAGAGAAGCGTTTCTATGAATTGTACACGGAACCGATACGTGATAATAGTGGACGGCAATTAGGATGGCTGGCGATTCTACATGATGTCACCGAACGCAAACTAACACAACAGAACTTGCAGAACTTGTATGAGCGGGAAAAAACTCTCCGCCAGAGTCTGGAAGAGGAAACTAAAAAAAGGGCGGATTTCACACGGGCTCTTGTTCACGAATTGATGACGCCGCTAACTGCGATAGTCGCTTCGAGTGAGATACTGGCGGATAAATCTGACGATGAAGTCTGGACAGAATTAGTGAAGAATGTCCAGTGGAGCTCCCTGCTACTTAAAAATCGCATTAGTGAACTCCTGGATTTATCAAAGGGAGAGATGGGGATGCTCCGCATCAGGCCAGCCATGGTAAACCTGAAGGTATTACTTGACCAGATAGCCAGGAATATGGCTCCGATACTGGATAAGCATAAGCAATCACTGTATATTAGAATGCCGGATTTATTGCCGGAAGTCTACGGTGATAAAGAACGGCTGTCACAAATTCTTTTAAACTTGATTGATAATGCGTCTAAGTACAGTGAGGATGGTGGGAATATTACCTTGAAAGTAGAAGGCAACAAAGATAATGTAGTTGTTTCTGTTCAGGATTCAGGAATCGGTATCAGTCCAGAAGAGCAAAAGCTACTGTTCAGTCCCTATTCTCGTCTGGCAGACGACAAAAGAAAAGTAGGCGGTATTGGGCTTGGTCTGGCGATTAGTAAAATGCTGGTGGAACTTCACGGCGGGCAGATATGGATTGAAAGCGAAAAAGGCAGAGGGAGCACTTTTTCGTTTACATTGCCGCTAAAGTCTGATTCCCGGACTTAATTTAGCCAGAATTGTGCTGGGGATAAATGCACGGAATTTTAAATTCTGCCCACTGCTAATTATCAATACCATCCGCGTTTCCGGTATAGATTGACTTTGCGCCGCCTCCCGATACCCCCGGTTCTCCTGCCATCCGGCATCAAGGTTGGTACGATAATCTGTTGGATTAAGAGACTGTTTAATGTTACCTAATAACGCATGCCTCGGCCGTTCTGGTGCGTAAAAGTATCATTTTCGGAATAGGCAGAAATGAATTACTTCAATGGCAGGGGAAAGAACAGGTTGAAAAGATAAATCATCACCGGGATAGAAATTACCGCAAAAATGAAACTGCCAACAACAAATTGACTCCCTATTGCCCGGTTGCCTCCACACCTTTCGGCAAAAATGGGTATGGCGGTTATCGGTGGTACTGCTGCCTGGAGAAGAATGATAAATGCGATGTTACTATCTGGCTTGAATACGATTAATAAACCTAAAAAGACGATCGGGAATATCAAGTTCTTCACAATAATAAATTTAGCAAGTTCCCGGAATTGGAATTTTTTTTCCCCATTCTGTTTGAGCATAAAATCGTTATAAATATTGCCGCCCAGAATCAGTAGAAATAGTGGCGTCGCCATCGCCCCCACCATAGTTGAGATGCCGATAACAAAATCAGGCATGTGTTGATTTATAGCGGCCAGTCCTATAATCATGCCTGTCAATGTAGTTACCATTACTGGATTAATTATTCTGCGCCAGTTCAAGTGCTGCGCCGGGATTTTATTACTAAAAAATAAGGTATAGGTACTAAATACGAGGGAAGGATGCAAAGCCATGAAAACAAAAAGGGATACCAGATATGGATTCCCAACTCCAAATAGCCCGTTAATTATTATCAGCGGGAAAAAGAGTCCATTTTGATAAAACAGGCTCATCCTGAACTCGCTGCGAATCTCTTTCTTAACTATATATGAGAATATTAGCGATAGCGCCAGTGATATCATGGTGAAGCCAAGCCACCATAAGGGCATTTGCCACCAGTCCGGGAAATTTTTAGCGGAAAAGTCTTTTATCAGATTAGCCAATACCAGAAATGGTAAGGCAATATCAATGGCCAGCGAAGATAGAAAAGCTAGCGTGGTGCCAGGTACCCGGCGGCGCCCGATTACCCAAAATCCAAGAACACCAATACCCAGCAATATGAAGACCGCCTCAAAGGCAATTAAAAATAGACTCATTTATTTCTGACTACTTTTAAAATTATCACCTGATAAACGATGATTATTAGATTGCGTTTACTTAAACAATGCCGCCCAGATAATTGCATCCAGGACTGCGGTATGAAAGGCAAAATATCCACTGCCGATAACTGCCAGCAGGTGTGAAGTACCGGGCACTTTGCCCTGCATGGTTAGAAGTGCCCAGAAAAGTGCTATGGAGGCAAGCCCCACCACTGCCAGGACCGTGCGGACAAGTACCCACATGCCTGCGCCGGGATTTACTGTATATACATTTGTCAGCGGCATCCAGAAGGCTGATGGTACCATGATGCCCAGAAATATCACATAGAACATGGCAAATCCGGAAACGCCAGCGATACTCATTTGTGCTGGATTAAGCCGGAAAAATATGTAGTACAGAAAGGCAAAATATCCAAGGGCGGACAGGATCATTGAGACGGTATATACCGGCCTGATATTTGCCGGGACGCCGCCCCATAAGACATTCGCACCTCCAGATTGGCCATTGAGTCCGAAAATATAGCTGCCGATAACCGCAGCTCCCCCGATAATGTTGATGATAAGAAGAATGATGTGTTGTGTTGTCATAATACTACCTCCTCAATAATGAATTTGTGTTTAGCCCTAATCAAGGAAACCTTTGGACCGGAACCAGCCAATAGTATCGGCTAATGATTGCTCATCAAGGACATCACCTGAAACGGATTCAATTTCGAGTCCCTTTAAAGCACGTACATCGTTACGCACAAGTGCTCGGACCCGCCATTTTCTATCTATTAGAGCCCGAACTAAGTTCGCGCCCAGGTGCCCGGAGGTACCTGTTACTGTGGCTAACATATTTACTCCACATAATGTTGGACACTAATAGATCGGCGTATAGCTGCCAGGGTCTTGTCAAGAATTTTGTGTGAAATTGCCCTCGATTAATTTACGAAGCGCAGGAAGATTATAGTGCACTTTTCCTACAGGGTTCGACTTCCAATA
>JAQTPO010000133.1 GCA_028712845.1 Dehalococcoidales bacterium
TGGTCGTTGGTTAAGCGTGGTATTAGCGGTTGTTATCATAATGTTAGTCCTAAATATCTCCAAAATTACGTTGACGAATATTCATTCCGTTTCAGCCATAGAAAAGACGAAAAGCCTATGTTTCAGTCTTTTCTAAATCAGATTTAATCACTAAAACGCTGACTGTCTTTATATCGTTCTATATTCCTAGAATTACACAGAGCAATAGCCAGAGTTTTTTCCTCTTCGTAAATTGCTCCGCAAGCAAGGCATTCTAAATAATTTTCATATCGCCTATCATATATGTACATCTTATACTTATTAAACCAAACAGCCTTCTTGTGACAATTAGGGCATTCCTGCAATTTGCCCATCTTGGCATCAACGAACATTTGCGCTGCACAATTAGAATCATCTTCTAATTCCTGCAATTCATTTGCCCGTTCAATATTATCGGAGTTAGCCATTTTCACTTCTCGTTTGAATCGGTAGATTTCTTATTAATTGGCTGGCATACCTTGTCAAGATTGGTAAGGAATTGCTCTTTAGTGATTTCTTGTCTTTCCATTTTACGAGGTCTAGTTTTTTGTTCAGGTTTAGCAGATAAATCAAACCCCCTTACCCACTCACCTTCTTTAAAACCCTTAATGTTAATTATCTTTAACTCTCTCATTGTCTAGCTCCTTTCGTATTACATTAATTGATTCTTCATTTTTATAGTCACCATCTACGGATACTGTAAAAATGTATCTGCCAATATACTCAAAACCTAAAAATAATTGGTAAATTAAGTAAGTATTCATATTGACTAATGTATTTAATTCTGGCACTTTATACTTTATATCATATGATTTCAATTCTCCCAATCTGTCATGTTTTATCTTGATAGTGATGATTTTATGAGATAGTGTTTCTGTAGCACTAAAATTAGCTTTCATTATCAAATAAATAAGGGCTTTATTTCCATTGTGTATCGTAAATTGGTTTACTATTTCATCTATACTTAAAAACTCATCCTTTAATTTATACGCTTTCGCAACAATAATCCATTGAATATCCATAAAATCACTCCTACCAACCTGGTAAGAGGATTATACAACTTTTGTATTGATATTGACATTTAGTTTACTCCTAACGTAAGATTTTGCTATAAATTGCAGGAGTTAAATAATGTATAAATACAGCACTATTAGCGAATCAATAGAATTTCTATACCCATTTAAAGATTTAACAAACGATACCATTGCTTCACGCATAAATAATGCTGTTAGTAGAGCACTCTCACAGTTCCCGATAAACTATCCGAAATTGCACGATGAAGGGTGGGAGATAATTTCTCATAATCTATGTCTTTTAGAGAACCGTCTGGTAATATCTCTTTTACTACGCCGTCAATCGCAATAGTAGTACAACGGATTATGATTTTTAGGTGTTTTATCGGTTTCCCCCTTTTTACCATCCTATATCACCCCCTTTTGGGGAGATAATAGGATTTGGTTGCAACGTGACTTTAAGGGATAAGCACCTTCTGGAAACAGAAGAAGGCAGGGATTTACTGGACAGAAGGAAACACGATGTTGAACCTACTTTTGGAGACATCAAACATAATATGGGTTTCAGGAAGCTCCTGCTGCGTCTGATACCGAAAGTGAACACGGAGGTAGGGCTGATATCCATAGCACATAATATCAAGAAGATAAAAACATGGCTGGGTATGCCGGAGTTAGTGATAAATACGGTAACAAATCCCTAAACCGTAACAAGCTATCGACTTCTGGGGAAGAGGTAACACTAATTATAATGAACTCGGAGTTTTCGGACAACCTCTGACAATTCAATATAACCTATACTCTTTTCACTCCCAGAAGTAGTAGATGCCCGGAGAGCTTAAAATTCTCCGTGTAAGCTCCCTCTTCAGGCTGGCTATCGGTAAGACTCCTGGATAGAGTTTCCTGTTTCAGGTAATCGGCAAAATCCGTCATTACCTGCCGTAGGTAGTCATCGCCCTGATAGTAGGTGGTGATGTAGTCCGTAATCTCAAAACCGGCCGTTTTCCGCATGGTTTGCAGACGGTGCACAATTTCCCGCGCCAGACCTTCTTTTAATAATTCAGGGGGCACATCTTTAGGTATGGCGACAGTAACCTCCCCTTCAGAGCCCATGCAAAATTCTGATGCATTTAATTCTTCCGTGTTATCGGCGAATGCCAGCGCCTTCACATTAAGTTCTTCTAATATCTGCGGTGTCAGTCGTTTTAGCCCCTCCCTCTCACGTTGGGAAGCGACTTTTACGATTGCCTGTGCCAGCGGCTGACGCACCTTGATACTCGCCTGACTGCGGGCGGCTCTGCCGAGACTGCATACCTTCATTGCCAGTTGTGTATCTGCAGATAAGTCGCGGTTAATCCTGCTCTCATCCGCCACCGGGAAATCAGTCAGATGAACACTGACAGGCGCATCCTTATCAACTGCTCTCACCATGTTCTGATAGATTTCTTCGGCGATATACGGCGTGAAAGGAGCTAATAATTTCGCTACCGTCACCAGGCACTGGTAGAGTGTATTGTATGCCGATAGTTTATCGGTATCGCTTTCGCTCTTCCAGAAACGCCGCCGACTCCTCCGTACGTACCAGTTGGACAGCATATCGACGAACTCCTCTATCTTGCGGCCAGCGCCGGTGGGGTTATAGTTCTCCAGCGCCGAATCGACATCCAGAATCAGCTGATTCAGTTCGGAGAGTATCCATCTGTCCAATTCCGGTAGTTCCGAAGTTGTTTTCTGCGTGCCGGGTTTGTAGTTATCGATATTAGCGTACATCACGAAGAAGGAGTACACATTCCACAGTGTCAGCAGGAACTGGCGGGTGATATCTGCCACCATCTTCGTATCAAAACGATGCACACTGCCGGGCGGCGCTGAGGTATAGCAGTACCAACGTAGAGCGTCTGCCCCGTGCAGTTTGACCACTTCCATCGGTTTTACCACATTGCCTTTGCTCTTGCTCATCTTTTCGCCTTTGGCATCCAGAACGAGCTCCAGACAGATGCAGTTTTTGTAGCACGGTCGGTCGAATAGAAGTGTAGAGATAGCATGCAGACTATAGAACCACCCGCGAGTCTGATCAACTCCTTCGCAGATGTAATCGGCTTGCTTCATGACTTTATCAAATTCGTCTTTGTTTTCGAACGGATAGTGTGCCTGGGCAAAAGGCATCGAGCCGGAATCAAACCAGCAGTCAATCACTTCGGGAGCGCGTTTCATTTGTCCGCCGCAACTGGTGCAGGCGAAGGTGGCATCATCCACGAAAGGACGGTGTAAATCGAGCGGCTCTTTCAGTCCGTTAAAACCGGGCTTGCTCTTAATTTCATCTACACTGCCGACGCATTCAAAAGCGCCGCATTTTTCACATTTCCAGACAGGCAGAGGCGTGCCCCAGTAACGTTCACGGGAGAATGCCCAGTCCACATTGTTTTCCAGCCAGTTGCCGAAGCGTCCGGACTTGATGTGTTCCGGGTACCAGTTGATTTCCTTGTTGCCGTTGATGAGGGCTTCTTTCACGGCAGTGGTTTTGATATACCAGCTCTGCTTGGCGTAATAGACCAGCGGTGCATTACATCGCCAGCAGAAGGGATAGGTGTGACGCACTGTGCCGCTCTTGAAGAGAAGCCCGCGTCGTTTTAAATCTTCCAGCACCAGCGGGTCGGCGGCTTTAATGAATTTGCCGGCGAAGGGATAACTACCGATGATTTTGCCCTGCAAATCGACATTATGGACAAAATCCAGCCCGTTCTCCTGCCCTGCCTGATAGTCGGCTTCTCCATATGCCGGCGCAATGTGCACGATGCCCGTGCCGTCTTCCATCGAGACGAAATCTGCGGCAATCACGTGGTACACCAGCTTTGCATCCGGTTTCTGTGTTTTCAGCTCGGTAGCCGATTCAAAACGCCTGCGTTCTACACCAAAGCTGTGGGGATTGAACAGAGGCTCATACTCCACGCCGACCAGTTCCCTTCCCTTTAGTTTCTCAATAACAGGATTTTCACCGAGACCAGCCTGTTTTCTCAGCGCATCGGCGAAAATGAGATATTCATCGTCAACCTCGACTACTGCGTATTCTGCATCGAGCGCAACCGCTACCGCAGTATTGCCCGGCAGTGTCCACGGTGTAGTCGTCCATGCCAGCAAATAAGTTTTCTTCTCTTGAGATAGTTTACGTATCTTACTCAATGCAGGTGAGTCCTGATTAGACTTAAGGTGTGTTCTAAATTTGATGTACACGGATGGGTCTGCCGTATCATCCTGGTAACCCAGCGCCACCTCGTGGGAGCTTAAGGATGTGCCACAGCGCGGGCAGTGCGGCGTTACTTTGTAGCCCTGATAAATCAGCCCTTTGTCCCACATCTGTTTGATTGCCCACCAGACCGACTCGATGTAGCTGTTATTCATCGTAATATAGGCATGTTCCAGGTCAACCCAGTAAGCAATCCTTTCGGTGAGCATGTCCCACTCTTTCAGGTATTTGAAGACGCTTGCCCGGCATTTAGCATTGAACTGCTCGACGCCGTATGCCTCAATCTGTGCCTTGCCGGAGAAACCGAGTTCCTTCTCCACTTCAAGCTCAACGGGTAAACCGTGCGTGTCCCACCCGGCGATACGCGGGGCATAGTAACCTTTCATTACCTTATAGCGGGTGATGATATCTTTATAAGCTCTGGCGAGAACATGATGAATACCCGGATTGCCGTTAGCGGTGGGTGGTCCTTCGTAAAGTACAAATCTGGGTTTGCCCTCACGATTCTGCACGCTCTTTTCGAAAATATGATTTTGCTTCCAGAATTCCAGAAGCTTCTCTTCGGTTTGCGGGAAATTAACCCGACTGTTTACCGGATTGAACATGATAATGCTCCTATATTGTTAGTATAAAAAATAATCCCGCCCCTTAAGGGACGGGATAGACTGACCCGCGGTACCACCCTATTTCCCCGCATAAACGGGGCGCTCTTTCAGGACACATAACAATGCCCTCGTCACTGCTAACGGTTGACGGCTCCGACCAAGCCTACTGCCCCCTGATTCCTCAGGACGTTTCGGTTGGTAGCTCAGGAGGGATTTTCAGAGAATCGGGTACGTCTGCTCACACCATGCCAGACTCGCTGTCCACCCTTGCGCCCTTACTCTTCTCCTTCAACGCTTTACACGGTAAAGTATATCATGTCAGGCGCATGAAATCAATGTGTTGTGCGCTTGCTATGCGGTCGGTATGCGAGCCTGTACTAAAGTACCGAGCCGCATTTGC
>JAQTPO010000134.1 GCA_028712845.1 Dehalococcoidales bacterium
GAAATCGTCCAGTTATTGGGGAAATCATGGAAGCTGACCAGAGCGGAAAAAGCTGAAATGAAGCGGCTGAAAGACGAACTGGGGACAAGGTTCTGCCGGCGTTGTGATTACTGTCAACCCTGTACTGCGGGAATACCGATATCAACGGTGATGGTCGGCTCCAGTTTCGCCAAGCGCATGCCGCCGGAAAGATTATTCGGTCCGGGGATGTTAGCGGATGCGATGAGCAAGGCTGGGGCATGTACCGATTGCGGCGAATGTGAAACCAGATGCCCATATAATCTACCCATCCGGGAAATAATCCGGGAGCGCATACAGTGGTATCAAGCGGCTAAAGAGGAGTATTTAAAAAAGAACGCTCCGGAATAAAAGCCCGCTTAAGATAAGCAATGATAATTCCGCTAATTTGCTTATTAGCGGTTTCAGGACTTTTTCTGTGATGCGGCAATACGTTTAATCAGAGTGAGGACAGTAATAACCGTACGTTGTATCTCGACAGGTTCCTGGCTGAGAACCTTGGCAACATAAGGGTCTATCTTGCCGGCGCGGTATCCCTGACCTTCTGCGGCAACTCCCTGTTTCACAGGAGACAGATAGCCGGCAAGCATCATCAAATCGGTCTCTTCATAATCCAAAGGTGCGGCGAGCCGTCGTAAAACTGAGGCGGAAGGGAATCTATCTCCCTGCTCAATACGGCTGAGATGTGAGGCAGACACCTCGGATTTTTCTGACACTTCTCGCATCGTCAAAGACATGGATTTTCTTTTCTGCCTTAGTAATTTACCTATGTCCATATTTTTATCATAAGCCGCCATATGCCACCCCCTGTACGATTTACTATTGTCATTTTCATTGTACGCCGGTTAATATGAATAGCTCATAAAATGCCTGTTAAAAATTGATTAATGAGCGGAGCACTTTCGGGTCATATCGTACACGATTATAACAAAATATGCCAATCTTGTATTTAGGTGAGTTTTTACCTACAATTCTTGTATGGCGTTAATTCGTCATTAGTAAGATAAGGTGAGTGAAATGAGCAAGTTCATCGAAAGATTACAACAAGTTTCCCGACCTGTGCCGCAATCAATGGGCTTCAAAACTGCCAGGACAGAGCAATCCAGACCTAAAATACAATTGATAGCAAATATTTCCGGCGTCAGAGCAAAATCTCCGGCAAAGGAACTGCCTGCGGCTGATGCGTTAATAGTACCAATCGCGGAGAGCACCGTTAGTAAGACGACATACGGGGTGTGGCTTTCTAATGGGACAGCGGAAGAGGTTGCCCAATCCATAAAATCCGGCGCCGATTTTGTTATCCTGCCGTCAAAGGGAGAGCTTTTGCCACCCGATAAGAAGATTGGCAAAGTTCTGCAAATCGAGGCTTCCATAACGGATGTCCTGTTACGCGCGGCAAGCGAATTACCCATAGACGCCGTTTTCCTGTCTGAAAACAGGGAGAATGGATTGGCGCTCACATGGAATCGGCTGATGTTGATTCAGCGTTTTTCCAGCCTTTTGAATAAACCTCTGTTGATTGAAGTGCTTCCCAATGTCACTGATGCTGAACTCCAGCTAGTCTGGGAAACAGGCGTCAGCGGCATAATCGTCACGGTGGATGCAGAGCAGGGAGAGAAAGCCACCCAGCATCTACGCCAGGTCATCTATAAGCTGTCATTTCCATCACGGCGGAAACACGAAAAGACCGTGGCAATTCTCCCGCGGGTCGAGAGTCAGCCGGAAGAGCCTGAAGAAGACGAGGATGATGACGACTAACATCGGTCTTGTAGACTTGTAGAGGCAGGTTTCAAACCCGACCCTGCAATTGTAGTTTACTGCTAAAAATGGAACAGGCAAGCGAAAACGCTTGCCTGTAAAATTCATCTCAATCCTCTTTTCTCAAAAGGGAGCAGTTCTTCATCCCGATTTTAAGTTTAAGCCCGGCTACTGGGACCGGCTAACTGCCAAGACTTACCCTCGGTCGTGATGGATGGTGCGATGACCATTTCCGCCTTGTGCATTTCACGAATGGTCGAAGCGCCGCAGAAGCCCATTGCCGTCCGGATAGCCCCGACAAAGTTCTGCGTGCCATCGGTAACAGAGGTAGGACCAAATAATATCTGCTCTAAGGAAACCGTCGTCCCCACTTTGATACGCGTGCCTCTGGGTAATACGGGATTAGGATTGGACATTCCCCAGTGATAACCATGTCCCGGCGATTCTTTTGCCTGAGCAAAAATCGAGCCGAGCATCACGCCATCAGCACCGGCAGCAATAGCTTTACAAACATCGCCGCCTTTTTTGAAACCGCCATCGGTGATGATAGGCACATAGCGGCCGGATTCTTTCAGATACGTATCTCTGGCGGCGGCGCAATCGATGGTTGCGGTGATTTGCGGCACACCCACACCCAGTACTTCCCTTGAGGTGCAGGCGGCACCGGGACCCACGCCCACCAGCATACCGGAAATTCCTTCCCTCATTAAATCCAGACAGGCGCTGTAGCTGACGCAGTTGCCGACAACTACCGGAATCGGCACGGATTTACAGAGTTTTGAGAAAACTAATCCTTCATAGCTCTTGGAAACATGACGCGCCGTGGTCACGGTCGATTGCACAAAGAGAATATCAGCGCCAGCTTCGACAATTAACGGCGCAAACTTCTTGGTGTTCGTGGGCATTACGGTGGCAGCGCAGACCGCGCCTCCTTTTTTAATTGCCCGGATTCTCTCCCCGATGAGGTTCTCCTTGATGGGTGCGGAATAGACTTTCTGCATCAAAGCAGTTACCTTGTCATTGGGCGCATTCGCAATTTCACTCAGGACTTCTGCCGGATTTTCATAGCGCGTCTGGACGCCTTCCAGGTGGAGCACTGCCAGACCGCCAAGTTTACTCATCAGGATAGCGAATTTGACATCAGTGACACCATCCATTGCGGACGCGATGATGGGAATGCCGAGCGTGATATTCCCGATTTTCAGTTCAACATCGGTTTGTTCAGGATTAACGGTAACGTCTCCTGGGACGATAGCCACTTCATCAAAACCGTAGGACGGTTTCAACTGCTTAAACTTCGGTGCTGTCATATATTGTTAACCTCTTCTAATAATAAAATCACATAGTTGTCAAATATTATTCTCAATATATCATCAAACTGTAAAAGGGTCAATGGTGTAACGAATTAAGCGAGCATTTGACAAATCTTTGATGTCTGTGTTATCTTTTTATCATTAATTGAATATACAAAGGCTGAGAACAGGAATAGTAGGTTTCTAGCGAGGTGCAGAGAGTCGGGGCAAGTGTGAGCCGATACCAGCGCCGGAACTGAATGGACCTGGGAGCCGCAGGCCGAAAGTCCTTTTTAGAGGAAATGTAGGTTTTGACGCAATGGGAAGCGTTATAGTCCCAGGGTATAAGAGGAAACTCCGTACCTGTAAATGAGGGTTGGTCTTTTTATAGTAAGGCTAACCGAAAGAGGGTGGCATCGCGAAAGCCTCTCGCCCCTTGAATGGCGAGAGGCTTTTTTATTGGCTTGAAAAGGTCGGCTTCCGAATCCTGAGGAAAAGCTGAGGAGGTTATCAAGGTGGATACCGAGTACAGGTACTGGCCCTCTGGGGGCCAAAAAATAGAGGCTGAATTATCATAGCAAACGACGGAATTAAATAAAATTGAAAGGAGCACGCAAATGGACGAATCGAAAACCAAATATATTCTAGATGAAAAGGAAATGGCTACGGCGTGGTATAACATCCAGGCAGATTTGCCGGAACCACTGCCGCCGCTACTGCACCCGCAAACTAAAGAGCCGACCATTCTACCCCCATTTTTGTTCGTTGATGAATTGAACGAGCAGGAATTCAGCAAGGAACGCTGGATTGATATTCCTGAAGAGATCCAGGCAATCTTACGTCAATGGAGACCGACCACCCTTTTCCGTGCCCACAGACTGGAAAAGGCGCTGGACACCCCGGCGAAAATCTATTACAAGTTCGAAGATTCCAGTCCTGCCGGTAGCCATAAGCCGAATACTGCGGTAGCACAGGCATATTATAATAAGAAAGCCGGCATCAAACGTATTACAACCGAGACCGGCGCCGGACAGTGGGGAAGCGCTCTGGCGATGGCTTGTATGTACTTTGGGATTGAGCTTAAAGTATATATGGTTAGAATCAGCTATCAGCAGAAGCCTTACCGCCGCAATTTGATGGAGGTCTGGGGAGCCAAATGCGTTGCCAGTCCCAGCCCGGATACTCAGATAGGCCAAAAATTCCTGGCAGAGAACCCAAACCATCCCGGGAGTCTGGGTATGGCTATCAGTGAAGCAGTGGAAGATGCCGCTGTGCATGATGACACCCGGTATTCCCTGGGTAGTGTTCTGAATCATGTTCTGATGCACCAGACCGTTATCGGTTTGGAGACTAAGAAGATGATGGAGAAAATAGGAGTCTATCCTGATATTCTTGTCGGTTGTGTAGGTGGCGGTTCTAATTTCGCAGGTATGTTCCTGCCCTTCGTAAAAGATAAAATTGATGGCAAGAAAAAGGACCTGAAGGTTATCTGCGTTGAACCAACCGGTTCTCCCTCCATCACAAAGGGTCTTCTTGCTTACGATTACGGTGATGTTGCTGGTATGGCGCCGATCGCCTTTATGCATACGCTCGGTCATGCCTTCATCCCTGCACCGCTTCATGCCGGCGGTCTGCGCTATCATGGCATGGCACCCATTGTGAGCCATCTGGTCAAACTGGGGCTTATTGAAGCAAAGGCAGTACCGCAGCTGGCTACATTTGAAGCCGGTATTCAATTCGCCCGTACGGAAGGCTACATCAGCGCCCCTGAAACCAATCATGCTATCAGAGTAACCATAGATGAAGCTCTCAAGTGTCGTGAAGAGGGCAAATCAAAGGTGATTGTGCTGACGCATAGCGGCCATGGACATTTTGATATGGGCGCTTATGATGCCTATCTCGCTGGAAAACTGGAAGACTTCGAATATCCTGAGGCAAAGATAAAAGCGGCGCTTGCTGAACTTCCTGTTATCCCGAACAAAAAATAGCCACAATTATCAAAAGGATTAGTGAAAAAAGGGGCTGGTTTTTGAACTGCCCCTCTCCTTTTGTTACGAAAACCAGCTAATTTATCTTAATGTTATGGTTCCGATGACATTTACCTGACCAGTCTGAACGCTTACTACAGAGATATTATATGCGCCGGGTGTAAGTCCTTTTGTCTG
>JAQTPO010000015.1 GCA_028712845.1 Dehalococcoidales bacterium
TGGCACTAGTTGGCTGTCAGGTGGCTTGCGCTAAAAAAACTATTGAACATGCCGGACTAAAAGTAACGGACTGGATTTGCGTGACCAATGAAGGAATCAGCAAAAGTCATGAGTTTATGATGGATTTAGAGCAGATTGAACTTATTGAGAAACGCACGAAGGAATCTCTCGCAAAATCACTATCTGTTGGGCTTTAAGAACAATCTAATTCTGCTAGTCGGCGGGAAAAGGAGGCAAGATGCGTATAAAACTACGGCTCTGTCAGATTTTATCATACTATGCAGATAACCGACAATTAGTTGAGGTTAATGGGAATACCGTTAGCGAGTGTCTCAATAATCTTGCCACACAGTTTCCTGATATTAGAAAGATGATGGAAACAGTTAAAGAAGGTGATGAGCTTAAATTAATATTTCATATGGGTTGATGAGGGTAACATTATGGCTGGTTCAGCCATATTAAGAAGGTGGTCTAACACTTGAACAAGGCAGTGCTTTTTGTATGTGTGCACAATTCTGGTAGGAGCCAGATGGCTGAGGCTTTCTTCAATCAGTTGGCAAAAGGAAATGCTCTTGCCATTTCGGCGGGGACTCAACCTGCTGATAAAGTAAATCCGGTGGTTGTTGAGGCAATGAGAGAAATTGGCATGGATATCAGTGGTAATAAACCCAAAGTGCTTACGATGGACATGGTAGAGCAAGCAGATAAGATGGTTACAATGGGTTGCGGCGCAGAAACAGGAGCTACCTGTCCGGCAAGCTTCATCGAGACCGAAGACTGGGCACTTGAAGACCCAAAAGGAAAATCGATTGAGCCGGTCAGAAAAATACGGGACGAGATAAAGGCAAGAGTTGCCAAAATGCTGGAAGGGATTCATTAGGAGGGCATGTTGGGAACTGTGAGATATATCTTAATATTAGCAGGTACGTTGTCAATATTTATGATGTTAATTAGTTGTCAGTCATCTGAAGTAAGAACAACCCTCCCATTTACAATACCGCCCACAGGGAGTACAACAACTCAATCACAACAACCCTTGGTCGTAGATAATCTGGGCGCAGTCATCAAGAGTGGTGTTCCAGTTATTGCTGAGTTCGGACGAGGGACGTGTATTCCCTGTAAAGAGATGAAACCAATTCTGGAAAATCTCGCAGTAGAATGCAAAGGTAAACTTTATGTAGCGATAATTAGTGTGGATGAATATTATAATCTTGCCGTTCAGAGTAAGATTATGGCAATACCCACCCAGATATTTTATGATGGCAACGGTAAAGAAGTAGCTCGGCACATAGGCTTTTGGCCCAAGGAAGAGATTGTTACGCAACTTAAGAAAATGGGGATAGATTAATTGGAAGGTTTAGTCAACACTATCGGAGACCTCATCAATAACCAGGCATGGCTGGCATTCCCCGCGTGCTTTTTCGGTGGCATAATATCCAGCGCCAGTCCTTGTGTTCTGGCAATGATACCGCTGGTTATTGGCTACGTTGGGGGTCATGCTGAAGGCTCGCAGAAGAAAGCTATCCAGTATTCGCTAATGTTTACGTTGGGACTAACCATCACCTTCACTATTTTGGGGGTAATAGCCGGAGCACTGGGCAGACTCTTTGGTGATGTCGGAGGATTCTGGAAATATATCCTGCCACCAATCGCTATCCTGCTGGGATTGTATCTACTGTTTTCTGACAAGTTGAACTTAAATATAGGTTTATCACAACGATTTTTGCCCAAGAAAAAAGCATTGCTGGGTGCTTTTTTGGTTGGCCTTTTCTTCGGAATAATAGCTTCTCCCTGTGCCACACCAGTGCTGGGAGTGATATTAACTTTTGCGGCTACTAAACAACAGATTGTCTATAGTGGCGGTTTACTTCTTGCCTATGCACTAGGACACTGGATTTTGGTACTCGGAGTTGGTATTTCTGCGGGATTTGCCCAGAAGGTGCTAGCCTCCAGGAGCATCGCTAATTTCTCCAGCTACTCCAGAAAGGTGGCTGGGGTTGTTTTAATCGGGGTGGGTGTATATCTTATCACTTCTTTGCTTTAATTTATGCAAATATTATCAAAAGAGGTACGTGCTATGGCAGTTTGCTGGGTGAAAGCCGGCATATGTGGAACAGAGACAACCATTGAGATAACAAAAACCTCCCAGACAAAAGTGTGCGTTTCATTCGTCACTACCTGCGAGCATATACAGGCTCTTGCAAAAGAACTTACAGAATTGGACATCGGCAGTGAGATGACGAAGCCAATGAATGAGACGTTGACTTATATCATAGCTACCAAATACCTATGCCGCACAAGTTGTGTCGTACCGTCAGCCATCCTGAAAGCAATGGAAGTTTCGGCTGGTCTATTCTTGCCAGAATCATGTGCTATAGAGTTTGTTCAAGGAGCGGTGTAGAAATACTATATGTCAAGCACTTCTCAATAGGAAAAATTAATCTGTACGATGGGGGTACTATGTTAGAAATGAGAAAGACCGCCGTTTCTTTCGATGAGAGAGACCTGATGGAGTTGGAGAGAATCGTCACAGATGGCGATGAAAAAGAGGCGTTGCGGTTTGTGAAGAAATCAGTTTACGACCGCATCAACAATGCCCAGCAGAGCAGGCTGAAGTCGCATCTGGATACGGGCGGCGACCCGACCAAGCAGTTCAAAGGACAGAACAGGGCAGGATGAAGGGGACTAGATTCTTCACTTCGTTCAGAATAACAGGATGGTTAGATACATCAGTACACTTAAGGTGTCCTGTACATTTGTCCGCTGAAAGCGTCCAAAGTATGACATTGCGATGTCAGTACGACGCTGCGGCGTCGGGTGGGAACTGGATTCCGACTTACGTCGGAATGGAATATTGAGTAGGCTGGGAGATTCTTCGCGGAGTTTATCCTGAGTCATCCAGAACGAAGGGCTCAGAATGACAATGGAGGTAACATCAACGTTGAGTAAACAGGTAACTGAAGTATGTGCACCGCGGCTTTCATTTGTGGACCGGTTTTTGACACTGTGGATATTCCTGGCGATGGGAATCGGCGTGGGACTGGGGTATTTCGTCCCGCAGGTCGGTGAGGCGGTCAACAAGCTCTCCATCGGGACGACATCCATCCCGATTGCCATCGGGCTCATCCTGATGATGTACCCGCCGCTGGCGAAAGTAAAGTATGAAGAACTGCCGAAGTTTTTCCGCAACTGGCGTGTGCTGGCACTTTCATTGATACAGAACTGGCTGATAGGGCCGATTTTGATGTTCTTCCTTGCCATCCTTTTCCTGCGCAATTACCCCGACTACATGGTGGGGCTGATTATGATAGGGCTGGCGCGCTGTATCGCGATGGTCATCGTGTGGTGTGAACTGGCGCGAGGCGATAATGAGTATTCCGCCGGACTGGTGGCTTTCAACGCCATTTTTCAGATGGTCTTTTACTCGATTTTCGCATTCATCTTCATTACCGTCCTGCCGCCGTTGTTCGGTTTGAAAGGGATGGTCGTCCATGTCAGCATCTGGCAGGTCGCGCAGAGTGTTTTGATATACCTCGGGATTCCGTTTTTCGGCGGGATGCTGACCCGTTTTATCCTTCTGCGCAGCAAGGGCAAGGAGTGGTACGAGACCAAATTCATCCCCAAAATCAGCCCCATCACGCTCATCGCCCTGCTCTTCACCATCGTCGTCATGTTCTCCCTCAAGGGTGATATTATCGTCCAGTTGCCGCTGGACGTGGTACGCATCGCGATTCCGCTGCTCATCTATTTCGTGGTGATGTTCTTCGTCTCGTTCTATATGGGGAGAAGGCTGAGCGGCGACTACCGCAAGACGGTGACCATTGCGTTCCATGCATCCGGCAATAACTTCGAGCTGGCAATCGCGGTGGCGGTGGGCGTGTTCGGCATCAGTTCCGGACAGGCATTTACGGCAGTCATAGGGCCGCTGGTGGAGGTGCCCGCACTGCTGGCGCTGGTCAACGTGGCGCTGTGGTTCCAGAGAAAGCTAAGCTGGAAGAGTTAAATAGCGGTCAGATATGAATTGAGGTTTAAGTAAACCTCTCAGTATTGAGGCTATCCTAAAAGGCTATGATTCTTGCAGTTCAGATGGAGATACTCCAACAAATGATGCAAAACGTGAAAGTAATATCTGATATCTCCCTATTTGGCTCTCTTTACTGTTCACACTTCGATCCATGAAATCGAATCTAAGTAACTCATCATCTACATTAGGTACTCTATCTTTTGACTTTCTTCTATTTTTCACACGTTCATTTTTAAACATCACAAGAAACTCTCGAATTCTCGGGCGATATCGCTCACTAGTCTCTCTAACTAGCCAATAATATACCGTGATAGGCCCTTGAGAAGTTAGCAGCGGGTCTCTGGGATTAAATATACTTACCATCCGAGTTAAATTTGTCTCTACATCACGAGCAGCATTCTCTAAGTTAAGGTTTTGAGATTGTTCTGCCGCTTGCCTAACCATCTTATCAAGTGTGCCCTTTTTCGTATCTGAAAAACCTCCGAGGAATTCGGTAAGAAGCAACTTTGCTGCAGCATTATAATCATCCAGCCTTCTTACGCTAAATCTGATCCTTGAATTGAAGAATTCATTTCTCGATATTCTCCGAATTAATTCAGGAACAGGACCTTTCATCGCGTTACGAACTTCCGCTCCCGTCAGAGATTTACTACTTTTATTTAATCTCACGAATAAATCATTAATTTTCCCAGGGTCATCTGTAATCACACTTACCATTGGTAACGGGAAATTATCAAACTTTCGAGCTATTTTAGGGTAGTTTGCTTGCAAATCTTTGTAACTCAAACCTGCCAATTTTAATGTTGTATCTCTTGAGTATACAAAGTCGTTACTGAGTCTTATATTACTATCAAAAAAATCGAAAATAGCCTCGAGTCTTTGCTTGCCATCAATAACTGCATAAGCTTTGTTAGTTTTATTGAGAGGAGTATTAGTAAATGTAAAATCTGCGAAATAAAGTTTAGGTATATCATATTCATTCAGAATTGAATCTATTAATAGAGCTTTGTCCTCATCGGACCACAACTTACCTCTTCTCTGATACTCCGCATTCATTTCTATATTTTCTCTTTCATCATTCCACCAGCTCAGTGTTTTTGACGGTAATTGTTCAACTTTAAACATATTTACACCTTGTACCCGTAAATCCTTTTTATTTCTTTAGCTAGTCCTTCCAAAGACGGCGATGTTATTATGTCTGTGTAGCCAAATTTTAACATGGACTCGATTAAGTCAGATATTTTCACCTTTGGAAACTCGATTTTGACCAATAAGTTTTCTGGAAAATCTGAAGTTGAATATATTTCTTCCATAGGAGTGAGAGTGGAGCCAAAGATAGAAAATACACCCCTTTGAACTGTAATGTTCGGGCTATTATGGATACCGTACATATTTGCGGGTTCTTTTCTCATAGCTTTAAGATCACTCTGGAATTTGTATCCCCTTAGACCTAGGCTATCATCCGTAGGCAAGATAACTCCTCCCTTCCAACGAATCGATTCCAAAACCTTTCTATTCCACTTGCATGGATCAAGTACCCAAACAGCTACATCTTCGTCGTATGTACTACGTTTACCGATGGATGTTGAATGTGCAGCTGTTAAAGCAAAATACAAAGCAACAAATGGATTCTCAGTCCAATCTAATAACCTTGTTGGGACTCCTGCATGCCTCATACGAAAAAGTAACTCCCAATAGTGATCTGAGTTATTACTAAATAGTGTGATCGGCTGATTTAGATATGGGAGGCAACGCTGTTTGAATCTTTCTGTAATCTTATCCTCTAAATCCAGTAATTCTGGTATCTGCTTAATTGTAGGATGTCTGTACAATGAAGGTTGTAAAGGATAGCTGCTTTTGCCACAACCGCGAAACCACAACTCTTCATGCCCTTTACAAAGGTCCTCAATAATACCTGTAAAAGACTTAAGGCTGCTTACATTATGCTCAATAAGTAATTTTGTCATATATATTCAACGCACCAATTACTTTATAACCTTTTTGGGATTTATTATATCACTAATGTTCATAATATCCCATTATATTTAATGGCAAGCTATTGCATATCACTCTGACTCTCTTACGCAAAGAGATAAGAGATTTAAAGTGGCTATAATTAGAGAAAGGCGTCAGATGGATTCCTGCCTGCGCAGGAATGACAGTCGGGGGAAAGTACCAGAGCCATTCCCCCGATTTTCATCGGGGTCAGGATGACAAGAGGGAAATGGGTAGCGCCACTTCTCCCCCCAGTGATTGCCACGCCTCCCGATTTTGTTGGGATGGCTCGCAATGACAGTGGGGCACTTACGGTGAGGGTATCAATTAAGGTAGAATATAAAGGAAGAATTAATACATCAATCTGTTGAAGATAGTCTGATACATTTGTCCGCTGAAAGCGGCTATACATCAGTCTGTTGAAGACAGACCGATACATTTGTCCGCTGAAAGCGGCCAAAGTATGACGCTGCGGCGTCAGTATGATGCTGTGGCATCACGATGTCAGGGAGGAGATATGGAGTACAAAGATATTATTTACACCAAAGAAGGGCATATCGCGACAATCACGCTGAACCGCCCGGAACGGATGAATGCTTTCACGATGGCAATGATCGATAGTATTCAGCAGGCGCTTCTGGACGCTAAAGAGGACAAAGAAATATGGGTGATTGTGGTGACAGGCGCCGGACGCGGGTTCAGCGCCGGTATGGACTTAAAAGAGCCCCCGAACTTCCGCGGACGGTCCTCGGACCAGACTGTCCATGTGCCGGAGCTACCCGGTGTCTTTGCGAGCATCGATAAACCGATTATCGCCTCCATCAATGGAGCCGCCATCGGCTGGGGCTTGGAACTGGCTCTTCTGTGCGATATCAGAATCGCGGTGGAGAGCGCGCCGCTCGGCGACCGGCACCTGAACTTCTCCATTATCGCCGACCATGCCGGATTGTATCACCTGCCGCGTACCGTCGGCTGGGCGAAAGCCTGTGAACTGGCTTTCACGGCGGCAATAATCGACGGCAAAGAGGCGGAGCGCATCGGACTGGTCAACAGAGCAGTCGCTCCTGAGAATCTGGCAACAGTTACCCAGGAAATGGCAAACACCATTGCCGACAAGCCACCGCTCGCCATACAACTGAGCAAACGCATCATGAGAGACGGGATGAATTCCGACCTCAAGTCTGTGAACGACCACGCCTACAGTCTTTTCCGGCTGCTGCTGGGCAGTGAGGATTATGCCGAAGCAATGAAGGCTTTGATGGAAAAACGGGAGCCGCATTTTAAAGGGCAGTAGTCATGACTTATCCCATTCAGGTTGAGCATTATTTGCTCCCCCTTTTTATTTTCCCTTACGAGATCCCCTCACCTTAATCCTCTCCCACAAGGGGAGAGGAAGTTTTATTAGAGGGGCAACAGTGGCACCTATAGTACCACTGAACGCCTCCTCTAACTCAAATCCCCGCTTAAAACGGGGTATGATGGACTCGCAGCGACAGCGGGGAGAATAGGTGACAGGAGTGTTAAGAACAGACGGGGATGTCTGTTCCACTAGAATGACAGTGGGGGTAGGGACTGGATTCCTGCCTGCGCAGGAATGACAATTGAGCAGTATGTCGCTGCGGCGTCAATTTGACGGTGATGACTAATTCCAATTATCATTATTAGCAAGAACGACTTATAAAAGGATGTAAAAACATGTCGAATGAAGATGCTGTCAAACTGGAAATCGATGGTACTATTGCGCTTATCACCCTGAACCGTCCCGAAGCGATGAATGCTTTTAACCAGGATGTTTACCGCGGGCTGATGAAAACCGCCCAGACCCTTATGGAAACCCCCGATGTCAGGGTTGCCATCATGACGGGCGCCGGAGAACGGGCTTTCAGCGCCGGTATGGACCTGAAGATGATTGCCGGCGGTGGCAGAGGCGGCACGGCGGCTTTTGGTACCTATCGCGATGGATTCGACCGTCTTTACGGACTAAAGTCAATCTTTTCGATGTATGAGAATTTAGCCATCCCGGTCATTGCGGCAATCAACGGCTACTGTATGGGCGCCGCTATGGAACTGAGCCTGTGCTGCGATATCCGCCTTGCCTGTGAGGCGGCGGTTTTCTCCCTGCCGGAAATCACCTTCGGCGTTATTCCTGATTTGGGGAGCACCCAGAGACTGCCCCGCATCGTCGGACAGGGAATGGCAAAAGAGCTGGTGATGACGGGCCGCAGAATCAATGCCGCCGAGGCGCTCCGCATCGGTCTGGTAAACCACGTTTATACAAAAGACCAGTTGATGACAGAAGCCCGGAAATTAGCTGCAGAGCTTGCCAAATTCTCACCCCGCCTGGTGGAAGGCGCAAAGCGCTGCGTCAATATGGCGATGTCCACACCGCTGGATGCAGGTCTGCGGATTGAAGCCGATATCTGCCTGGGAGCCGGAAGTGGTAAGTCATTCAGTGAGGAAGCGCAGAAGTTCGTTAAAAAAGATTAAGACGGGAATTTAATTAAACAGGGTAATCAGAACGACGCCGCAAGTTATTAAAGTGATAGCGATGAGCTTCACCAGGACGGTGCGTTTTTCCAGGCGCTCATTGAGGACCGCCGGATAAAACCGGCTTAGTATCACAGCGAATAAAAAGACAATCGCCGGACGTATGTTCATGATAGTAGAAGCGAGGGATACGGGTCCGTTATCCAACGCAACGAACGAGAGAACCATGCCTGTGGTGACGATACACTGATTGCCGACAGTCAGCGCCAGTGTCTGTGTCCGCTTTTTGAGAGTTCTCAATTCCCCGATAGTTGTCCTACGCAAGGAATAAAGAAAAAAGATGGCGCCGACACAGATAGCATTAAAGCTGTACACATTCCAGAATGAGAGTGTTCCGAGCGTGTATTTAAATCCGATGTTGGAGGCGGCATAACTCAGGCTCGCCAGCACGAGTAAGAAAAATGATTTCTGCAGTTTTACCTTACGCCCGCTACCATCCAGATGCACAGAAATCAGCATAGCGCCGGTGACAGCCAACAAAATGCCCAGCCATTCCCGATAGCCTACCATCTCCCCGAGAAGCGGCACTGATAGCAGCGCAACAAAAATAGGTGCACTGCTGACGACAGGGATAACACGGGACACTTCACCGTAACGCATGATAGTCAGAACGAGAAGTCCGCCAAGACCGTTAAGGAGTCCGGCGACAATAGCCACCAGCACAGGAATGACGCCGGAATTATCAGGGAGACGAAAAACAGCCAGCAAAGTAAAGGAGATTATAAGGTGAGTTAATCCCACCGGCAGGAGATAAGCGCGCAGAGACGGCATTCTCCTGGTAAGCATGTGAGAATCCACAATGCTGATAAATGACATGATGACGGCATTAGCAAGGGCGGCAGTAATCCAGACCAAAGTTAGTGCAGTCCCCTTTTTAAAAAGTACACAACCAGCCGGGTTTATTCATGATACAGGTACAGAGGATTATCATCGGTGATGAGTCTGCCGCCGCGGGCAATAGCTTTTCTCATATGTTTGGGCAGGGTGAACATCGATTGGTGCGTCAGCCCGTCGTAGAACTTCAGGTTTTTTAATGAGCGCGCTTTGATTTTCCTGTCCACCTCAGCCGGTGTAAGCGCGGCGGTATCCAGTGTCATCGATGCGATACAGAATCCCCACGGGCCGCCGAAAGAAGGGATATCCGCCTGATAGACATTGACAATGGGGAAAATGCTTTTCAGCGTGTGGTTGACCGCTTTCAGGTTCAGCAGTTCGGTAAATGAAGCACAACCCGCCTGCACCGAGATGATGCCGTCTTTGGTCAGTTTATTCCGGACAATCTGATAGAACTCTTTGGTGTAAAGAAGATACGCAGGGCCCTCTTCCACCGGCTCCGTAAGGTCGATAATAATAACATCGAACTTGTCTTTGCTGTCCGCCAGCCATTTCCGGGCATCGGTGTGGTAAATTTCAGCGCGCTTGTCATCAAAAGCGCCGGCGTTGTATTCAGGTAAATATTTTTTGCAGACTTTGATGACATCTTCATCGATGTCCACCATCACGGCTTTCTTGACCGTCGGGTGCGCCAGGACTTCGCGTAAGGTAGCGCCTTCGCCGCCGCCGACGATGAAAACTTTTTCAGGGCGCGGGTGGGTGAGCATCGGGGGATGCACCAGCACTTCATGATAGACAAACTCGTCCACCTCACTGGACTGTACCTTGCCATCCAGCACCAGGAGCTTCCCGAAGCTGGGGCTTTTGAGAATTTCGATCGACTGAAATTTCGTCCGGCCGGTATATAAGGCACTTTCGATAGCGTGCAGCTGTAAGAGATGCGGATTTATTTTATCGAAAAACCATTTTGTTGACTCAATATCCATGAACTTTCCTATTTTTTTATTTTCTTTCCGGCATCAATCATGCCGCGATGCATCAGGATAACGGAATGGCTGACGGGGTTCATCCTTTCAATGATAACCTCAGCGGCTTTTTCCGGTTTGACGGTGGTGCCACAGGTGAAGATATCGGCGCCGGCATAGCCGTGCTCAGGCCAGGTATGAATGGAGAGGTGAGACTCAGCGATGATAATGACACCGCTGACACCCTGAGGGCTGAACTGATGGAACGATTCACCGAGGACAGTGGCGCCGGATGCTTTAGCGGCGGCGAGCATGATGTCTTTGATAACATCGATATCATTCAGAAGCGTGCGATCACAATCGTTAAGCTCCAGAAGTAAATGCTTCCCCAGTGCTTTCAATCACCTGCCCCCAGACAGATTCATTCCCGGTCTTGACTCCTTGAGCAAAATCAAGACACAGACTTAATTCTAAATAAAAAGCAGGATTTTAGCAACAATAATGACAAAGCTTTTTTGAATACCGACAATCTATAGGGCGATAAAGAACTGGCGAATCACCCCCCCGTATCGAGTATAGATTCACCATGAACGGGGCAAGCGCACGGAAGGACAGTATCGAGCAGGCTGTGAGATTCTTCACGGAGTTTACCCTGAGTCATCCAGAACGAAGGGGTCAGAACGACAAGAGAGAGGGTGTCATTCTGAAGGAGTCACAAAGGGACGACTGAATGAATCTCAGGGTGGGGAAGAGACGCCTCTCCCATCTGGGATTGCCACGCCCCAACAAGTTAGGGCTCGCAACGACAATAGGAGATGGGTCTGGATTCCTGCCTACGCAGGAATGACCAGGGGGTCGCAACGACAATCAGGCTATTATATTAGCTGATATTCTGCTTTTTCCAGTATCTTCCTGACCGCGACGCACGCCGGGGAATCAGGCGGAAGCTCCCAGAGCGATTTACCCTTCAGATTGTACTCTTTGACGGCAGGGTCATAGTCAACCCTGCCCAGAAACACCTCTCCGGAAGCAATGAAAAGCCGTTCTGCCTCGTCATTGAACTCGTGGTTGCCGACCAGATAAAGATGCTCATACTTGATGCCGACTTCCCGGGTGATGCGTTTGACGCGCTCCACATGTTTCAATGATTTCGCCGAGGGGTCAACAACCACAAATAAGTCGTTGACCCTACTTATAACTTTACGGTTCAGGTGTTCCAGTCCAGCAGGTGAATCGATAACGATGCTGGCATAGTTACTGCCGATATAGGGAACGATAAACTCGAAAAGGAAATTTGCCGCGCGGTAATCGCCCTCCGTCCATTTCGGTCCCAATGAGATGAGGTCGAACCGAGCAGAGCGGTACTGCGTGTACCACTGAAGCATCAACGGCAACTTTACCGTCAGGTCCCCGCCTGCCAGTTCCAACAGGGCATCTTCATCAACAATATCCGCCGTCAGGTCGGAGAGTGTTTTGACCGGCACTTCGCGGCCGATTTCGGTCTTGATGCGAATCGAGTCCAAATCGATGCCCAACATGCTCGCCAGAGACTGGTCGGGGTCAATATCCAGGAGGAGTCTTGGTGATTTCAAATACCGGCTTGCAAGCGCGGTAAAAGTGGACTTGCCGGTGCCGCCCCGACCGGTGACCATAATAACTTTGCCGGTCTGCTTACCCCCTGTGGTAATGCGGGAAATCCTGGCAATTTCTTCCAGCGTCCGCGCTCCGTAATCATTATTATCTGTTGTCATTAAACGACCTGACTAGATTATTTATCGAACCTCGTCATTACCAAAAGGCAGTCCCAAAATAAGCCCCTGTCATTCTGAGTCCCGATGACAGAATCGGGGCGAAGAATCTAGTCCCCATACTTCATTTACCAGATACATTCGCTTCGCTCAGTATGACAGTCTGTGTTCTGAAGCAAATTCATTCTTCTTTCTTGAGGAAGATTTTCATGGTTTTGATTTTATCCACGCCTTTCAGACTGTGCGCCATACCCAGCAGAACATTGGTGACAAAATCCCGGGGGAAAACACTCAAAACAATCGGCTCATCATTGACCAGCAAGGATAATCTCTCTTTCTGCGGTTTAATAAAACCTTCTTCGATGAGGTCGGCAATGCCCTTGGCATCTTCCAGAGAAAACTGTCTGACTTTCGTATCCAGTGGTTCATCGGTGGCAACGGCAAATAACTTCTTGACGTCTTTGAGCGCAGGACCATTCTCACGGCGGTGAACCTCAATCTTCGGTGCATCGCTTTCTTTAAAGCCTTCGGCGATGATAATGTCATAGTCTTCACCGAGTACCCGGGCAATTTGCTCCAGAGAAAGCTCCTCTTTCAGGGGTTTGAACATAATCAACTGGTCCGGAGCACTTACCAGAGACACCTCACTACCGGCATTAAGGTGCCTATCGCTATCCTTCCTCGATTCGGGATAGGCGATATTGCCGTGGGTGTGTTTGATAGTGGCTACCCGGTAACCTCTCGATTTCAACTCGGTAATCAATTTTTCCAGCAGGGTGGTTTTCCCCGAGTTCGATTTTCCGACGATAGAAACAATTGGCGGCATGCTTCACCCCCTCATTATGTTGCTTTACCCGGCACTTTTTGCCGGGTGAGATAATTCCGGACTGATTTCTTCAGTGTTTTGACTGCCAGCACGGCGCAATGGACATTCCCCTCAGGGAGTTCCTTAAAAGCATCGATGATATCCTGCTTTTCGATTTTCAAGGCATCGGTGACAGTTTTACCACAAGCAAGTTCACCGACCATACTGCCGCAGGCAATCGTAGCGCCGCAACCATCCGACCAGAAGCGGATATCCGCAATGCGGTCATCTTTAATCCGCAACCAGATTTCCATATTCTCGCCGCAATCGCTGTGCATCGCGGCAAAGCCATCGGCATCATCCAGACTGCCGACATTCCGCGGGTTCATCGCATGGTCAACGACCGCCGGCGCGAAGACCTGCGGCATATCGCCCATCACCAGTTTCTGGAGAGCTTCATAATCAGAATCAGCCACGATTACTAACCTGCCCTAGTTTCTAACGCTGTAAGTAATGCCTTGCCCAGGCTGGCAACGGACTCAGCGGAATAATGTTCGATATCGCCCTTATCAGAGAGGCGGGCAAATTCAGGGTCGATGGATAATTTACCCAGCAGCGGCGCCTGGGCAGCTTTTGCCAGTGCCTCACCCTTACTTTCCCCGAACAGTTCAAACTTTTTCTTGAGTTCGGGAACGTAGAAGTAACTCATATTTTCTACAATTCCCAGAATGGGCTTGTTCATTTTCTGTGCCATATTGATGGCTTTTTTGACAATCATTTCCACCAGTCCCTGCGGGGTAGAAACGATAATAATGCCGGTAACGGGGAGCGATTGCATCACCGTCAGAGGCGCATCCGCCGTACCCGGGGGCAGGTCAATCAGCAGGTAATCCAGTTTTCCCCAGACGACATCTTCCCAGAACTGGCTGATAGCTTTGGATAATAGCGGCGCCCGCCAGATGACCGCACTGTCTTCCTGCGGCAGGAGGAGATTCATCGACATGACCTCAATCCCCGATTCCGATACCACGGGCATAAGCCCGGTCTCGCTGCCCATGGGACGGGCATTGATGCCGAACATCCGTGGGATGCTGGAACCGGTAATATCAGCGTCAAGAATGCCGACTTCCTTGCCGAGACGTTTCAGAGCGATGGCAAGCATAGCAGTCACGGCGGATTTTCCCACACCGCCCTTACCACTCATCACCGCGATGACGTTCTTGACCTCATTCAACTCGGCAGGTTTGGCTTCAACGAATTCAATTATTACATCTTTGATTTTGGATTTTTGCATCGCGGCTTTAATGCCGGCAGAAATAAACTCCTGGACTTCCGGACTCAGAGCAGTCGAAGCCAAGGTAACGGTAACCTTATTTTCAATGATGGTGATTTTCCGCACCAGGTTAAGGTCGATAATGCTCCGTTCGACTTCCGGCACAAAGACTTCTCGCAGGCTGGTTTTAATTTGTTCTTCTGTTATCATAAGCTTCCTTTCCTTTCTTTAATCTCATTATAGAGCCAAAGGCGATTTCTCTGCCAGTTTGAGAAGGGGATAATGCCGATATGGGACTTACAACAAGAGTGCGAAAAATTCTTTACCGCTCGCCGAAAATCAACGTGCCGAGCCGCACCATATTGGCACCCTCTTCCAGAGCCACGCGGTAGGAATTGGTCATACCCATCGAGAGGTATCTCATCTCAATATCGGGAATACCTAACGACCGGACTTCTTCAAAGACCTTCCGCGTCGTCACAAAATAGGGGCGGAAATCCTCCTGGTCGCCGACCTGCGGTCCCATCGTCATCAAGCCCGTCAGCCTGACATTTTGTAGTTGCGATACTGCCTGTGCCAGTGTAACGATATCCTCCGGCAATGCACCTGATTTCTGCGCTTCACGGCCGCTATTGACTTCAATCAGGACGGGCATCACCTTGCCAATCTGCCGACACCGCTTATCAATCTCCTGCGCAAGCTCCAGCGAGTCCACCGTTTCAATCATGTCAAATATTTCCACGGCTTTCTTGACCTTGTTCTTCTGCAGATGCCCGATGAAATGCCACTGCGCCAGATTGCCGATGGCTTCATAAGCCGGTGCCGCTTCCTGCACGTAATTTTCCCCGATGATGCGGACGCCCGCCGTAATCGCCTGCATAATTTCAGCCGGCGTGCGGGTCTTAGCCGCCGCTACCAGATGGACATCAGGTGGTAGTCCCTGCAGGATGCGCTGCACATTTTCTTGAATACTACTCATACCTGTCTGTATTTTACTACTTGAAGCAGGTTTTGGATACAACCCGCATAATTGCGCTTGACTATTTCGTATGAATATATCAAAATTAAGCGTTGGGAGTTGGGGAATTCCAAAAACTCCTGTAAGAAAACGGGGTGTAGCGCAGCTTGGTAGCGCACCTGAATGGGGTTCAGGTGGTCGGAGGTTCAAATCCTCTCACCCCGACCATAGATAAATCTTAGGGGGAGCAAATATTGCTCCTCTTTTTGTTTTTTGGTAGTAAAATGGCAGATATTAGTTTAACTTTTGGGAGTGGGTGCCTATGAATTGGCAAGTTGTCTTTTATATGGATACGGAAGGCAATGAACCTGTAAAAGATTTCATTTTGAAGCAACCTAACGGTGCAATTGCTGAAATTGTCCATGTCTTTAAGCTTCTAAGAGAATTTAATATAACGCTGGGTATGCCTTATGTCAGAAAAATAGATAAATCGGGGTTGCGGGAACTGAGAATCAGGCATAGCTCTGACTTATACCGGATATTCTACTTTGCTTATATCGGAAAGAAGTTTGTATTGTTGCATGCTATTTTGAAAAAGGAAGCTAAGACTCCGGAAAGTGACAAGGAACTGGCGATAAAAAGGATGAATGATTATAGGGCAAGGTATTGACAATTATAACATACGTGTTATATTATGGGTGTGTGAGTGATAGCGCGTGGGGGAGTGAGAAATGAATAATAAAAAACCGACAAACTACGAAGAGTTTGAAGCTGAACTTCTTAAAGATCCGGAAATCCGTAAGGAATATGATGCTTTAAAACCCAAGTATGACATGATAAGAAGTCTGATAGAACGCCGGAGCGCATTGGCTATCAGTCAGACGGAACTTGCACGAATGATAGGGACAAAACAGCCTGCTATCTCAAGGCTAGAGAAAGGCGATTATAATACTACTCTTAGCACTTTCTTTAAGGTGGCAGAGGCTTTGGACCTAGAAATATCTGTAAAAGCCCGGAAAACCGGAAAGCGTGATGGGCAAAAGGTTACTGTCTGAAGCCACAATGTATTGGTTTGTGAAAAGGGAAGTTATTTCAGGGGTGGGTGGTTGTTTAATAAAGAGTTTTTTGAAAGTGTTTTGTCTAAACATGTAGAAGTAGACTCCTCTCTGAAAATCACGCTGGACGATGGTTCATCTTTTAATCCTCAGAAATTAATTCCACTCGGTGAAGTTTTATTAGCTAAAATACAAACCGAACCGGAAAAGCCACTTATTAGTAAATTCATACCTTATGAGCGCATAAGGTTCGCTGAGTTGATTCCGGTTGAAAAACATGTTGATATTATCGACTTCCTCTTCAATCGGAAGCCGGAAGATTGTTTCAGACAAGTACCTATTGATGTTAAAATACACCCCACATTGAAATACGATGACTTAAATCTATTACGAAAATCTCTAGTCGAACTTTTGAAGCATGGAACGGAACGAGGGGGATCGTGATAAGGCTATCCACCTATTTAGTCGGATGTTGCGCAGAACCAAGTAAAAAATCGGTTTTTAGAGTTTAGGGGGAAAGTTACAGAGAGGCGCAGGCGCTATGCGAGTTAATAAATTGTTGGGTTGACGATTCAATTGTTATGGTTATTCTCTTGCTGTTCAGAATCAGAATATAGCTCCTCAACAAAAGATATCAGGGCTTTCTTCGCTTTAAGTTTTAAGCGTTTGTCAGCTTTAATTGCCGGTATCGTATCTGTTACCACAGATTCCTTACCGGTAACGAGATAATCAATGCTGACACCTAATTCTTCCGCTAGCTTAGCAAGTAGTACTAAAGAAGGTGTTCCTTTGTCCTTCTCAATAAATGAGATATGTTGAGGGCTTATTTTCAAGGCATCTGACAGTTGTCGCTGAGTAATTTGCAGAAAGTGCCTTCTCTTTCTAATTCTTTTTCCCAGAGTCACTTGCTCGCTCACAGTGAAAAGACTACCAGTAATTTGATTATATGCGCAATGACTAAAGTATTACTTGTTATTTACGTATATAATGTGTTAATATTTCATTAATTAAGCCGGAATTCAGGAATGTTGTTGTGTCATATGAATAGTCAAAACGAGTGCAATAAATGCCGGAAGGGACAAGCTTGCTCTAAGATTGCAGAAATTAAAAGACGTGACTGGAAAGGTATTGAGGATATATTGGTGTATGCGATACGGAAAACCTGTGAGACATGTCATAAGAGAGAATAAGAAAGGGGTGAATGGTTCCCCGGCAGGCTCGACATCATAGTCGAGTATGGGACAGATTGACTACCGGTTCTAAGCCAGGAGTTTGATGAAGATGGTGGCCAAGCCGAGGAACAGGAAAAAACCGGCAACATCCGTGCAAGTCGTAACGATAACGGCAGAAGCTAAAGCAGGGTCTACTTTAAGTCGTGCGAGTAAAAGAGGTATTCCTGCCCCGGCTAAGCCTGCAATTAGCATATTACCCAGCATTGCCAGTCCCAGCACGATACCAAGCATATAGTTGCCTTTCCAGATATAAGCCACCACTCCCACCACCACAGCCATCAAAAGCCCATGTATAATACCCAGATACATCTCTCGGATTAGCAGGCGAAATCCACCTCTCTTTCCTGTTATCTCTCTGAGCACCATGCTTCGTACAACCAGCGTGAGGGTCTGTGTTCCGCCAATTCCACCCTGCCCTGCCACGATAGGCAGAAACATTGCCAGGGCAACTACGCGGGCAATAGTAGATTCAAATAAACTGATTACCAGTGCAGCTATAAAGGTAGTAGCCAGATTGATGAATAACCAAGGGAGACGATTGCGTAGAGACACGTGTAAAGGTCCGGACACCCGTTCTCCGGCTATTCCAGCGAGCTTATACATGTCTTCCGTCGCCTCTTCTTCGAGAATATCCGCGACATCGCCCCAGGTAATGATACCTACCAAGCGTCCTTCTACATCTACCACCGGCACCGCTAACAGGTTATTATCCCTCAAAATTCGCGCAGCCTCTTCCTGGTCGGTATTCGTACTTACCGGTCGGGCGTCAAGCCTCATTATTTCTGATACCATCGTGACCGGGTTAGCCAAAACAAGGTCCTTAAGTGATACAATTCCCAAAAGTCGACGTTCTCTATCCATGACATATGACTCATAAATGGTCTCCCGGTTAAGAGCCAAATCCCGGATTCTCTGGAGAGCTTGGGTAGCGGTCATGTCACGGCGCAAGTCAACAAAGTAAGGAGTCATCGCGCGGCCGGCGGTTCCCTCTTTGTATCCCAGAAGCTCCATAGTGACCTGACGTTGTTCAGGAGATAGTACTTGTAGTAACCGTTTGGCAACCATTGCAGGGATTTCATCTAAAAGGTCTGCCCGGTCGTCAGGATTCATTGCTTCCAACAAGATTCGGACGCCCTCGTCACCAAAAGATTCCAGAAAACGCTGTTGCTGGGTTGCATCAAAATGTTCGAAGACTTGTACCGCCAGGCTTTTCGGCAGCAGTCGGAACGCCATGACTGCCTTTTCGTGAGGCAGGTCTTCCAGCAGCCGAGCAATTTCTATTGCTTCCGTTCCAGTAAGTATCTGGCGCAGTGTCCTGAATTGCCGCTTGTCCAGTAATTCCTCGAAGGTTTCTTTGTCTAAGTCCATTTCCAGTGAAACTGAGGAGGGCTTTATTAGTCCTCCTCTCTCCTAACAATAATTATAATATCCCAGGCTACTAAATATATGATAAATAACTCTTCGTATTCCTGATTTTAACCCTTGTATATTTCTAAATCAATTCATTGCTACGTTATTTTGGGGTGAGGGTCAACGCTTTCACTCCTCTCACCCCGACCAGTGGTAATTTTCAGGGGGAGCATTATTTGCTCCCCTCTTTTTGCTTTAGAAAAAAGCAGCATAAGTTTGACAGGTTATTAACAGAGAATAGTATCATTGGAAGTGACAAGCTCCGGGTTTATCAATTAGAGTAGTAGAAATATAAGGCGCAACTTACTTTATGAACGAGAAAACATTTCACATCGTTTCTCTTGGCTGTGCAAAGAATACCGTTGACGCAGATTCTATGGCACAATTATTGACCGCCCGGGGCTATAAGCGCATCGATGTCCCACATCGGGCGCGTGTCCTTATTGTCAACACCTGCGGTTTCATTAATCCGGCAAAAGAAGAATCGTTCAAAGTGCTCGCCGGACTGGCTGGCAAAAAGAAAAACGGTCAGGTGTTGATAGCGGCAGGTTGTCTGACACAGCGTTACGGCGTTGAAGTTGCCAAGCGTGTCCCCGGCATCGATGGCATTCTCGGCACACGCCGCTGGATGGATATTATCGATGTAGTTGAGAGCCTGCGTGGTAACAAGCGTCCTGAACCGTGCTATCACCTGCCCAGAACGGCTACAGTCGGCAAGGATGAACAGGGTGCAATGCGCGTCTCCGTACAGGGCGCCAGCGCCTATCTAAAAATTGCCGATGGTTGCCGCCGCCCGTGCGCCTTCTGCGCCATCCCGTTGATTAAGGGCACCGCCGTCAGCCGCCCGATTGAATCCATATTGGCAGAAGCACGCTCCCTGCAAGAGATGGGCATCCGCGAAATCATCCTGATTGCCCAGGATACCACCGACTACGGCTATGACCTGGGGATGAAAAACGGTCTGGCGCACCTGCTCAAAGAAATGACTGACGCCGCACCCCGGGTTGATTGGATACGCGTCATGTATGCCTACCCCGGCTATGTCACCGATGAGTTGATTGAAGTCATCGCCACACATAAGCAGGTGGTACATTACCTCGATATGCCACTGCAACACGCTCATCCATTAACGCTGCGCCGGATGCGCCGCCCGACAAACGTAAATTGGGTCCGCAAGACGCTGGAGAAAATGCGCAAAGCCATCCCCGACCTGGCATTACGCACCACTTTCATTATCGGCTACCCCGGCGAGACCGAAGAAGAATTCCAGACCTTGCTCGATTTCATCGGAGAAATACGCTTCGACAAGGTGGGTGCTTTCAAGTTCTCTTTCGAACCAGGTACCAGGAGCGAACCGCTGGGCGACCCGATTCCGGGTGAGGTAAAAGAAGAACGATTGAAACGCTTGATGGAAAAACAGCAGAAAATTTCCCTCGAGCGCAACCGGGCATTCATTGGTCACAGGCTGGATGTGTTGATTGAGGGCACCGGGCAGGGCATCTCGATGGGACGCAGTTATCGTGACGCTCCCGAAATAGACGGGCTTGTCATGGTAAAAGATGAAATCCCTGCCGGACAGTTAATCCCGGTGCGCATCAGCAACGCCATGGTCTATGACCTGATTGGTGAAGCCTGCCTTTAAGTAACCGGTATTCATAGCACTAACTACACTACATCTTTTTACAGCGTGCGCCAACCGACGGAGCATTGCATCAAAATAGCCAAATTTGATATAACACTTTCGTATGGAATACAATAGGGTACTCGTTTACGACCGGCCACTGCTCTCCCATCATCATCTCAACCGATGGAAAACCTATTAATAGGAGGCTTTCATGATGGACTACAAAACAATTCTCTACGACAAGACAGAAGGAATTGCACGCATTACCCTGAATCGACCGGAAAAGCTGAATGCCCTGAGCGTCCAGCTGCGGCAGGAGATAGTTGACGCAGTGAAAACATCCGAGCGGGATAATGAAGTCAATGTGATAGTCATCAAAGCAGCCGGGCGGGCATTTTCCGCCGGCTATGATATTACCCCAGCCACGAAGACGAAAGAATATTTAAGCCAGCCGAAATATGATAACATCCGCAACGATATCGATGAAATGCTAACAAATATCGTGGATGCTTGGAATACTCTGTGGAATTGCCGCAAATTCGTTATCAGCCAGGTGCACGGATTCTGCCTCGCCGGAGGCACGGATTTAGCTCTACACACTGATATAATTGTTTGCGCCGATAATGCTCAAATCGGCTTTCCTGCGGGCAGAGCTATGGGCACACTGCCAACACATATGTGGACATATTTAGTAGGTCCGCAATGGGCAAAATACATGCTTGCCACCGGGAATTCTATAGATGGTAAGACAGCGGAGCGCATCGGGCTGGTGTGGAAATCGGTCCCGCCTGACAAATTGGAAGAGGAAGTGACTGCTTTAGCATTAACACTCGCCAAAGTCCCCTACGGGCTCCTCGTGGCACATAAGAGAATCGTAAATATCACAGTGGAGATGATGGGACGCGGGTTGGTGCAACAACTTGCCACAGAAGGTGACGCCATCGCTCACCTTGACCCCATTGTTCAAGAATTCAGCAAAATTGCCGCCGAAAAAGGCTTGAAAGCCGCCCTCGAGTGGCGAGACGGCAAGTTCAATGATTACAGAGCAGAGCAGAAATAAAGCCGGATACAACAACTGGCTGGATACTTGAAAAGCAGTCATCCATCTGTTTTCGGGGCGACTATATTACGCTCCCAGATTTCTCAAACCGCCAACGATATAGTTCTGTCCTGAAATATAGTCAGCCTCAGCCGATGCCAGAAAAGCCACCATCGCCGCTATCTCTTCCGGCTTACCCCGCCGTCCGAGACCGGTCGACCGCTCCATCTCCTTAAGAACCTCGGGTGATAACCGGGACCTGCCGACATCGATGACACCGGGGGAAACACAATTGACCAATATCCCGTACCGGGCAACCTCTTTAGCCAGCGCCATAGAGAAGCCAATGATGCCGGCTTTGGCGGCGGAGTAATCAACAGCATTGAACGTGCCGATTACGCCGGAGATAGATGCAATATTTACAATCTTGCCGGTCTGCCGCTCAACCATGTGATTAATGACTGCCCGGGTGCAATTGCGCACTCCTTTCAGATTCCTACCGATTACATAATCCCACACTTCTTCCACTGAATCCTTGAAAAGGGACCGCCTTTTAAAATCAGCTCCGCCGGCATTATTGACCAGTATATCTATTTTCCCGAATTCCGCCAGAGCGGCATTAGCCATTGCTTCTGCCTCTGCGCTCTTACTGACATCGGTTTTCGTCGCTATTGCCCTGTGTCCTTTTGCTTCTAATTCCTGAACAACTTTCTGTGCTCCCTCAAAATCAATATCCCCCACAACCACAGCCGCGCCTTCTTCAGCCAGACGAAAGGCAATTGCTTTTCCGATTCCGTAAGCTCCACCAGTGACAATTGCAACTTTGTTCTCCAGCCTCATCTTCAATATCTCCTTAATTATTCGAATTCTTGCAGACGCTATTTAGCTGTCCCTTTTTTATTCAGTTTGAAGATACGGGCGGCATTACCCCCCAGGATAGCATTCACTTCTTCATGGCTGAAGGCAATGCCATCGTTTCCTCTGACGGTCAATCCCTTGATGGTGTCTATCCATTGTTTT
>JAQTPO010000135.1 GCA_028712845.1 Dehalococcoidales bacterium
AGACCAATGAGCTGTTTCCAGAACTCTGCCAGTGTGGATCGTATCATCTATGGCGTTATAAGCTATTTGAATAAGAATTGGAAGGAACATCCTCTTTACAAATTTACACAAAATACTTGACAGTATCGGCAGGAGATTACTGGCTCCGATATTTATTCCCGCTATTTCTTCTTCCCCTGCTTGATTAGTTCTTTCCCTAATTCTCCCCATGTAATCAGGCTGTTCATCAAATCGGCGACTTTCATTGTCGCCACACCAATGACACTGTCAGCCCCACCGTAATAGACGAACAGGTCTTCCCCGATGATTACCGCCCCGCAAGGGAAAACCACGTTGTTTACCTGCCCGTATAGTTCATAAGGTGTCTCCGGTTCCAGAATGGGCACAGTCCGGCGGGCAATAACTATTGACGGGTCTTTTATGTCCAGCAAAGCGGCGGCAACATAGTAAGTCATCGGTTGTGTCTTTCTGGAAACACCATGATAGAGCAGCAGCCAGCCTTCCTTTGTCTCGATTGGCGGTCCGGAGATACCGATTTTCTCTGTATCCGATAGTTCATCCTTCGGGCTCATAATAATGTTGCCCTTGAGCCATTTATTGCCTCCAAACTGTTGCAGGTCATCCACATAATCCAGCCAGATGCTGACTCCAAGGCGGTGCAGAATGGCATATTTGCCTTTAATTTTTTTGGGGAAAATAGCGGCGTCTTTGTCCGGCACATTAGGCGGAGAAATCAGTATCGGACGCGACCAGTTCCAGCACCTGGCAATGAAATTATCTAATGTAATGTAAGTCAATGCTACCCGCGGTTCGCTTCTGCCGTTGAAGGCAGTGTACAGCATATAAATGGTATCATCGATTCGGGTTAATCTGGGGTCTTCACAACCGGAATTGCCGCCCGGCACCATCTTCGCTTCGAAGTTTTCTCGCGGCGTATATATGGGCTCGTTTGGTTGGTCTTCAAAATTATAACCATCGGCACTGGAAGCAAAACCAACCACAGAAGTGTTATCCATCGACATTGCCCGGTAAGCCAGATGAACTCTGCCGTATTCGTAAAGAGGAGCGGGGTTAAAAACTGCCCTCGCCTGCCAGGGGAGATTCGGGTTGGGTTTAATAACCGGGTTGCCGGAAAACCGTTTCAATCTTATCTGCTTAACCCTTGACTCCAGCATATCCTCCAAGAGAGCGTCCAGTTTACAGGTGGCAACCGCACAGGTAGTATCTGCCGCTCCATAATAAATATAAAGGGTGCCGTCTTTAACCATTGCGCCAGTCGGGAAAGCAATATTCGGCACTTTACCGTACTTTTCATACTCTTCCTGAGGCACTAGCAACGGTTTATCGGTGCGTGCAATGATTTTCTGCGGGTCATTGATGTCAAGCAGAGCCGCCTCTATCCCGAAGACCGCCGGCGGCGAGAAGTAATTTTGAATGTACGAATAGATGAGCAGCCATCCATATTTGGTTTTGATTGGAGGCGCACCAGCTTCGATATGGTCTTTTGGCGACCTCTGAAGATGGATAATATTATCGTCCAGAAGCGAATACCAGCCCTCCCAGTAAGTGGGTGACCACATCTGTTCTTCACGATCAAAATAAGCAATCGCTATCTTGGTTGGCGGGATATCCGTATTAGCACTCAGCACGACGGCATATCTACCCGAAACCTTTTCCGGGAAAAGAGACATCGCCTTGGAATTGAATGGTGTGACAAGGTGTTTTTCGTTAATTTTCTTGAAATCACGGGTGATTGCCACACCGACTCTGATACATTCGGCACAGAAGGGAAAAGTTGCCAGCGCAGTATAAAAGATATAAAATTTGCCGTTCATTTTGGTGACACGCGGGTCTTCACAGCCGAATTGCTCCCAGTCGTATTCCGGTTTTATGAACTGGCGGCGGTTCTTAAAATGTATGCCATCTTTACTCAAAGCATATCCGACAGTAGATAAGGGTAGTTCATTGCCAGCTATCTTTTGAGGCGGTGAAACTGCACGATAAACAAAGTGTATTTTATTACCATGACGAACCGGGCAACCGTTAAATGCTCCATCGGCTTCCCATGTGTTTTCTGTGGTCGGTATCAGAATAGGATTCTCTTCAGAACGTCTCATTTCAACCATAGTGATTACATCCTTAAAACATTTGCTCTCTAACCGCGTCCCAGCCTGAATATTTTAGTCCCGCACCTGGGGCAGATGCCTTGAATGGCATGCCTCAAGTTTTTCATGATTATATGACGGGGATTTTTTATTTCAAATTTCTTATGACATTTCACACAGAACCCTTGAATGTGCTCCTCTGTACGAATATTGACATCCGGTGGCGGATTTACAGGCATGCTTACCTCTACTGCCTCACTCTCATAACTGAGCTGTTTCATAAACTCACTGATATTTGCCGTTGCTACGCACACTACCATATCTGCCCCACCATAATAGACAAAGAGTCGACCGTTTAACACTACTGCCCCACAAGGATAGACTACACCGGACTTTAAGCCTTCATTTTCGTAGTCAGCCAGAGGCTCCAGAATTGGTCTTGCGGTCCGTGCTAAAACTCTGGTAGGTTCTTTTATGTCAAGTAGCATAGCACCTATTTTGTAACGTAAATCATCCTTTTCGTCGATGGCGTGGTAGATGAATAACCATCCTTCTTTTGTTCTAAGAGGGGGCGGTCCGGCAGCAACCTTACGGCTATCCCAACTAGAGTCTTTGACAGGTATTTTGAAGTGTCCTTCCAACCATCTTGTTTTGCCGTCGAAATCCAGGTCATCCACAAAGTCAATCAGGATGTGAGGGAAAATACGGTGAAAGATGACATATTTACCATTGATTTTTTCCGGGAGGATACAAGCATTTTTGTCAACAATACCAGGTGGTGAGATGAGAACCGGCTTTTTCCAGTTCCAGTTTTTATTAAGGAAATCATCAATATGAATTGAACTCAATGCCACTCTAGGAGCGCTATACCCATCGTAGGCGACATAGGTGAGATACACCCTGTCTTCGATTCTGGTTAACCGCGGGTCTTCACACCCGCCTAATCCGCCTCCGCCTGATTCATAAGGACTTGCCTGCCCGGATTTCGTCCGGGGTAGAGAACTGACGCCTTCAAATGACTCCCGCGGCACATATGCCGGACGGTCTAACCGTTCGTAGATGTGAAACCCATCGAGACTGGAAGCATATCCGAGAAGTGAATTATCAGAATCTCCGAGTGCGCGGTATAAAATGTGAACTTTACCGCCCTCGTAAATAGCAGCCGGATTGAAGACTGCCTTCGTCTCCCACCAATGTGCAGAGTCCGGCTTCAAAATAGGATTTGCCTGAAATCTTTCCAGAACAGGAGGAAGCCTTCCGTTCAGTTGACTTCTCTTATTCGGTGTCATGGCACACCTCCACATTTCTCTATTTTCGGGCAACTGCGCCAGACTATCTGTCTATTAACTCTACATCAGGTTTTCCAATATTATCATAATAAACATCATCGTTCAAGACTATTCTTTCGGTAACAGATATATTGACGCAATGCCTAACTCCACACACAAACGCGAGAAATTCTATCCTTCGGACTTCCACTAGACTAGTAATACGAGGGATTATTGAAGCTATTTTTAATTTCTATTGCCGGCATTGCCCTTACCAGTTGCTTGATGCCGTCATCTATGGAAATGCGCGTTTGATACCCCAAAGATTTAATTTTAGAGAAATCTACTCTGTAGTTTCGTTTGTCAGGGTCATTTCCAACAGGAGCGATTTTAAGGTCGAAATCAACTACTGTTTTGATTCTTTGAGCCAGGTCTTTCTTGGTCAGATTGAGAGACTCGTCCCCCAGGTTGAAAACCTTATCAAGCATTTTATTAATATTATCGATACCAAAGATTAATCCATTAGAAAAATCGCATACATTGATGAAGGCACGCATAAAATCCGGCTCAAATAGTGTAAGCTGTTTCTCCTTCACCGCCTTATAAACGAAATCGTTGAAAAGCAAATCCAGCCGCATTTGCGGTGAAAGTCCAAAAGCCGTAGCGGGGCGGAGAATGATTACATTTCCGGACTCTAATAAACGTCTCTCCGCCTCAACCTTTGTCATTGCATATAGTGTTAGCGGTTTCGGCTCCATATCTTCGGTACAGGACTGTCCAACCACTGCTCCGTAATTACTGAGTGTAGATGCAAAAATCACGATTTGTTGTTTGCTCCGCTTGTTAATCAGGTTCATGGTGCCATCCAGATTAACTTGCCTTGCCATCCAAGGGTCCCTATCACACGCCGGCTGTCCCACTACTGCCGCCAGATGTATGATGATATCATTGTGTTTTACTGCTTTCTCCACTGCTAAAGAGTCACGGATATCACCTTTAATAAAATCCATATTTGAGTTGGTGAAATAAGGGAGTAACCCTGACCCACCCTTGCGCAAATTGTCCAGAACCGTTACTTTATGATTCTTATCAAGCAGTTTGCCGATAAGAACACTTCCGACATAGCCGGCTCCACCGGTTACTAAAATTCTCATATCTACTCCATTGAGACGATATCTGTACTTGAGTTATATATTATATATATTAAAGCAAACTTACAAACCTCGTACTTTTTGGTGCATACAACATTCTTAGCTTCACGGTTATTTGATGCCTCTTTGTGACAATCAGCAAATTCATATATCTATTGCGCCTGTCAAGTATATTCGTATATATTACAATCAGCGTTTGATTCCAGCAAGCGCCCATAGCTTGGTAATGAGAAGTAGCAAAAAGATAGTTCTGGTATAATTGACAGGGGAGCAAATAGTATCAACATATGTGACTGTCCATTCCCAAACGGCTAGAATAAAATAGAAATTGTGTGTATGCCTGCTTAAAATATGCTATTCTTGTTTTGAAAGTGGATATAAAGGGTAGTAATTCTCACAGGGATAAGGGAATCTAGTATTCTCCTATTGATTGAGTCCGATAGACTCTTCATCGGGAAAAATAAGGTCCGGAGGTTAGAAATACGCGTAATCCATACCGATTGCTCGGATTAGGACGTGTTGTGGCAGGCGCTCTTTTTGCGCCAATAGCCTACTTCCTTGTAACTTCGATACCGTTGACAGCGGTAGCTATCTCGGCGATAATGATCGGTTTTACGTGTATCGCCCTTGCTAGTACACGTCC
>JAQTPO010000016.1 GCA_028712845.1 Dehalococcoidales bacterium
CCGCTTTAACCGGCGAACAGCCGGACCCTTGGGAGCTGCTTCACCCCCAGGATGCGACGAGCCGACATCGAGGTGCCAAACCTTGCCGTCGATATGAACTCTTGGGCAAGATAAGCCTGTTATCCCCAGGGTAGCTTTTATCCGTTAAGCCACGGCCCTTCCACTCGGAGCCGTAGGATCACTTTGCCCGACTTTCGTCCCTGCTCGACTTGTAAGTCTCACAGTCAAGCCCCCTTATGCCAATGCACTCAATGAGTGATTTCCATCCACTCTGAGGGGACCTTTGGGCGCCTCCGTTACATTTTAGGAGGCGACCGCCCCAGTCAAACTACCCACCTGACACTGTCCCCCAGCTTGTACTGAGGTTAGAGTCTAAACTCAACAAGAGTGGTATTTCATTGGTGGCTCCATCGAGGCTAGCGCCCCGACTTCAAAGCCTCCCACCTATGCTACACATGCTAAGTTCAGACCCAGTGCCAAGATATAGTAAAGCTCCATGGGGTCTTTTTGTCCTGTTGCGGGAAACCCGCATCTTCACGGGTACTTCAATTTCGCCGAGCCCCTCGTTGAGACAGCGCCCAAGTTGTTACACCATTCGTGCGGGTCGGAACTTACCCGACAAGGGATTTCGCTACCTTAGGACCGTTATAGTTACGGCCGCCGTTCACCGGGGCTTCGGTTCGCAGCTTCGGATTACTCCTAACCACTCCCCTTAACCTTCCGGCACTGGGCAGGTATCAGCCCCTATACTTCAGCTTACGCTTTCGCAGAGACCTGTGTTTTAGTTAAACAGTCACTCGGGCCCGTTTAATGCTGCCACGGTGTTAATCGTGGCGCCCCTTTTCCCTAAGTTACGGGGCTAGATTGCCGAGTTCCTTAACGAGGGTTTTCTCGATCACCTTAGGACTCTCATCCTAACCCACCAGAGTCGGTTTGCGGTACGGGCGCTCTAATTCAACGGCAACGAGGATTTTCTAGACGGCATGGCTTCAACTGAATCACCTTGCATTTCTGCTCAATTTTCCCCCACTTTCAGCTATAACATCCGGAGTGGATTTACCTGCCCCGGCATTGCCTTTAGTGGACGACGCACCATGTCCAATAGGTACGCTCAACCTAGCCTCCCGTTCCCCCCCTTTGCCTCCATAGAAGCGGTACAGGAATAATAACCTGTTGTCCATCGCTTACGCCTTTCGGCCTCAGCTTAGGCCCGACTAACCCTACGCGGATTAACCTTTCGTAGGAAACCTCAGGTTTTCGGTGGACGTGTTTCTCACACGCCTTTCGCTACTCATGCCAGCATTCTCACTTCCCGTAGCTCCACCACTATTCACATAGTAGCTTCATGGCACGGGAACGCTCCCCTACCCTTCCTGACGAATCAGAAAGCCATAGCTTCGGTGACGAGCTTGAGCCCCGTTGAATTATCGGCGCAACACCACTCAACCAGTGAGCTATTACGCACTCTTTGAAGGGTGGCTGCTTCTAAGCCAACCTCCTGGCTGTCTGAGCGGTATTACTTCCTTTCACACTTAGCTCGTTCTTGGGGACCTTAGCTGATGGTCTGGGCTGTTTCCCTCTCGACCGTGGAGCTTATCCCCCACAGTCTCACTCCCAGACTTAGACTAATGGCATTCAAGGTTTGGTTGAAGTTGGTAGGATACTATCCCCCTAATTCATCCAGAGCCCTACCTCCACTAGTAAACATCTGGGGCTGTACCTCAATACATTTCGGGGAGAACCAGCTATTTCCGGGTTCGTTTGGCATATCACCCCTATCCACAGTTCATCCCATAACTTTGCAACGTTAAAAGGTTCGAGCCTCCACTCCGATTTTACAGGAGCTTCACTCTGACCATGGATAGCTCACCCGGCTTCGGGTCTAATCCATGCGACTATAAACGCCCTATTCAGACTCGCTTTCGCTTTGGCTCCGCAATTAAAATTGCTTAACCAGCCACATAGATTAAGTCACTGGCTCATTCTTCAATAGGCACGCCATCATCCCGACCGAAATCGGGACTCTGACTGCTTGACAGCACACGGTTTCAGTTCTATTTCACTCCCCTTCCGGGGTGCTTTTCACCTTTCCCTCACGGTACTAGTTCACTATCGGTCATCAAGAGTATTTAGCCTTGCTCTGTGGGCAGAGCTGGTTCCCATGGGGTTTCTCGTGCCCCATGGTACTTAAGACCAAGTTCAGGAGCCTTCCCCTTTCGCCTACGGGACTGTCACCCTCTGTGGTGGCCTTTTCCAAAGACCTTCGTCTAGGGTACGGTTTGTAACTCCTCGACCTATTCCAAGTTCGGTCAGAACTGTCTTACAACACCGTATCAACATAGGTCTTGAAACCACTAAGTTGAATACGGTTTAGGCTGTTTCCCGTTCGTTCGCCACTACTAGGGAAATTTCTATATTTTCCTCAGGGTACTAAGATGTTTCAATTCCCCTGGTTATCTCCACCCAGCTTATGTGTTCGGCTGGGGGTATCCCGATTTTATCGGGATGAGTTGCCTCATTCGGGAATCCCCGGCTAAGCTTGCTAGACAGCATGCCGAGGCTTATCGCAGTCATGCCACGCCCTTCATCGCCCCTTGATGCCAAGGCATCCACCGTGCGCCTTATTTGCCTGACCTGTTTCAGACTTGATACTAACTCACTATTCGATTTTTAATGTGCTGGACAAACTTAAAGCGGCTTGGTGATTTACACCAAGCCGCCTGGCTGGTCTTTTCACCAATTCGCTCTGTCTAAGTTTTGTCCCTTATCATCATAGCTTCTTCCTATGCAAAATAGACTATAACATATCCCACTAGGGGTGTCAATAGTGGTAAAACCTAAAATTTAACTGAACATAGTAATTCACTGTTTAATGATTTAGTAATTCACTATCAAGTTCAGATACATAAAAATCATTCCCCTGCAAAGGGGAATGATTAACGACATTTATACTATCGAGAAGGAATACCTGCTAAACTTTTTCTTTCTCTTTTTCAGCCTGCTTGGCGGCAATAATCTTCTGTGTAACCAGCGGCGGCGCTTCCTGATAATGACTGAACTCCATCGAGTAAGTGCCTTTGCCCTGGGTGATAGACTTTAGATTGATGGCATAACGCTGAACTTCAGCCAAGGGCACAATAGCTTCGATAGTATTCATACCGTCTTCAGGGTTCATCCCATGTACCTGCCCCCTCTTGGTGTTCAGGTCACTGATGATATCGCCGGTATATGAATCCGGAGCAGTGATTTTGATTTTCACAATAGGTTCGAGCAGTACAGGTTTTCCATCTGCCAATCCCTTTTTAACTGCGCCGGCGCCGGCAATCTTAAAACAAATTTCCGATGAATCAACCGGATGGAAACTGCCATCAATTGCCGTGATTCTGACATCCTCTACAGGATAACCTGCCAGCACACCTTCCAATACCCCCTCTTTGACGCCTTTCTCCACGGCAGGAATATAGTTTTTAGGAATCGAACCACCGACAATTCTTTCAGTAAACTCAGTACCCGAACTACGGGGCAAAGGTACCAGTTCCAGCACAACATGCCCGTATTGTCCATGCCCGCCAGTCTGTTTTTTATGCTTATATTCCGCCTGGGTCTGCATGGTAATAGTCTCTTTATAGGGAACTTTAGGTGTTTGTAAATCGACATTTACGCCGAATTTACGCGCCATCTTTTCAGCGGCAACACCAAGCTGAATTTCGCCGAGTCCGGAAAGAATAGTTTCACTGGTAGTTGTATCACGGTGCATTTTAAGAGTGGGGTCTTCTTCCACGATTTTGGCAAGGGAAGTTCCTAGTTTATCCAGGTCTAACTTGGTCTTGGGATAGACAGCTTCGCTGTATCTTGGTTCAGGGAAGGTCACAGGAACAAGCTTGACAGGCTTATCTTTGGCTCCCAACGTATCACCTGTAGCGGTTACTGCCAGCTTTGCAACCGCCCCGATATCACCCGCCGCAATCTCCTGTGCGGGTTCCTGGTTTTTACCACGTAAAACAAAAAGTTGTCCGATACGTTCATTTTCACCGCGGTTTACATTCCAGATTTGCGAGTTACTGGTGATATCGCCATTATAGACACGGAAATAAGTAAGCTTGCCTACGTAGGGGTCAGCGCTCGTCTTGAATACCAGAGCGGCAAGAGGTCCCGTAGCATTCGCTGCACTTTCCGCCGGCTTATTGCCCTCGCCGATGGTGATGACTTCTCGCTCTTTAGGAGCAGGCAGATAACTGACAATCGCATCCATCAAAGGAATAACGCCAATGTTCTGCAAACCGGAACCTGTCATAATGGGCACCAGTTTGCCGGAGACCACCGCCTGACGCAGGGCTTTGTTAAGCTCATCCTGACTGATTTCTTCTCCGCCCAGATATTTTTCCAGCAGGCTGTCTTCCGTCTCGGTAATAGACTCCACCAGTTTTTCCCGCAGAGACTGTGCCTGACTTTGTAAAGCCTGGGGAATATCGCCTTCCTGAGAATCTGTGCCTGTGTAACTCTTCATTTTCAACAGATCGATGACACCTTGAAAACTGGTGTGCGCCCCGATAGGTAACTGAATGGGCAGACACTTGCGCCCGAACTTTGTCTGAATCTGATCCACCACCTTGAGAAAGTCAACATTCTCACGGTCCATCCGGTTAACAAAAACAATACGGGGCAGGCTAACAGCATCACAGTAAGACCAGACCTGTTCCGTGCCGACTTCAACACCGGAGGAGGCACAAACGACGACGACTGCTCCTTCACTCACCCTGATAGCGGATTTTACCTCACCGACAAAATCAGGATACCCCGGAGTATCCATCAGATTGATTTTATTGCTCTGCCAAACATAAGGAAGCATACTGAGGCTGATGCTCATACCTCTTTTCTGCTCAGCGGGGTCGTAATCAGAAGTAGTGCTACCTTCACTTACCTTGCCCAGGCGGTTGATTATCTTGGTATTGAATAAGATTGCTTCCGCCAGAGAAGTCTTGCCCGCGCCATTATGAGCGAGCAGGGCAAGGTTACGAATGTTTTCAAGTCCATACTGCGCCATATCTCACCAATCCCCTTTATGTTTCAGTGACACTAATTAATATTACATTATAGCTATCGCAGATAAATACGGCAACCTCGGAGACTATTTTATAAAGGCAACAAAGCTGTCACCGTAGGTTAAAGATTAATCGTCAGAAAACAGGAATTTATCGACACAATCGCTTTTACTTCGCTCCGAACTTTTCCTTAAACACAATCTCAGTTAATTCTTTTCTGGAGATGCCTTTGGGTTCACCATCAGGGTAGCCGAGCGGTGCCATTTCCACTACGCAGAAACCTTCCGGCACACCCAATATATTCTCGACCTTCTTATGGTCGAAAGAGCCGACGTGTACTGTCCCCAGTCCCAGCGCATGAGCGGCAAGCGCCAGATTTTCCATTGCCAGCCCCAGATCAAACATACACCAGTCGCCTCTCACCGTGGCAGGTTCCCCATTACGGGAGAAACCCGACCTCCTGACCTGGGCACAGGCAACAATGACGATTGGCGCATTCTTAATAGCATCAAGGGCGGGATTAATTGTGTTTAAGGCACTGGCGATTTCCGTCTTGATGGCGTTATCCTTCACGATGATAAAACGCCAGCACTGCGTATTCGCCCAGGATGGCGCCCAGCGTGCCGCTTCCAATACCTGTTCCAGAACTTTATCATCAACCGTGACAGGCTTATATTTGCGAATACTTCTTCTTGTCTTGATAGCTTCTAAAGTTTCTATTTGTTCTCCTCCCTATACTCAGCTCGAATTTCCTATGTGAAATTATCTGACCCGAGAGTCGAATCAAGTTAGTTACGGATTAGAAAAATCATCTCGTATTCCGGAAATATCGCCGCAGATATCCGACTTTAATCTCCACCGCAAGCTGACGCAAATAATGATATTCCGGTCAACCCAAAGTCTTTAGCGAGATCCCCTGCCGGAGATTAGCGCAGAATAAAGTACAATGCGATGATAATGATTAAAATAACGGCAGACAAAATACCAGCCACTCTAAGCTCAGTACCGACATCTTTGAACTGGTCAGGAGCATATTGTGCAGTTGCCGCTCTGGAGGCTGATGAAAATGGCTTCACCGGGGCTGGAGATGGTTTGTTTATCCCTGATGCACTACCGCCAGCCGGCATGGTAGCGGCTGTTGCCGCCGGTGTTTTCGCAACTCTGGCTTGATTACTCGATGAATATCTGATTTTTTTGTGTTTTGATTTTCCTGGCATATCAGCCCTCTTTCTAAACTATTTTGCTCGCGGATGAGCCTTTTCATAAGTGCGGCGGACGTGCTCGGTGGTAAGGTGAGTGTACACCTGTGTCGTTGAAATATTTGCGTGTCCCAATAACTCCTGTACTGCCCTCAAATCAGCCCCGCCGCTCAGCATGTGAGTGGCAAAGCTATGTCTCAGAGTATGGGGCGTAACCGGCACCGTCAAGCCAGCCTGCTTGGCATATTGCTTAAGTATCTGCCAAAAACCCTGCCTTGTCAACCTTTCGCCCCGCCTGTTCAAAAATAGAGCGTTCTCTCCCTTCTTACGCACCAACTGAGAACGAGAACCTTTGACATATTTCTCAACAATACCCGCTGCCTGTTGATGAATAGGGATAATCCGCTCCTTATGCCCCTTACCGAAGCAACGCACATCGCCATCCATGGTATTCACATCTTCCACATTCAGAGAAATCAGTTCACTAACCCGCATTCCCGTAGCATACAGTAACTGGAGCATTGCCTCATCACGCTTCGCTTCCAGATTTGTTGACTTTGCGGGTTGCTCCAGTAAAGCCCTGACCTGATTAATAGAGATTGGTTTAGGCAATGATCTGCCCACGTTCAGGGATTCCATATTTTGGGTGGGGTCTTCTTTAATGATGCCTTCTGCTACCAGAAACTTGAAAAACGACCTGGCGGCGGCAAGTTTACGTGCTCTGGTCGTAGCGGCATATTTCTTTTCGCGCAGATTGAGCAAATACCGCATCATCGCCTGCCGATGGAAACCGGTCCATGAAGGAACAGCGCTTTCTTTACCGGCTTCTTCCTCAACGAAGTTAGCGAGTTGGGATAAATCGTTCTCGTAAGCAAAGGAAGTATTATCGGATAAACCCTTCTCTGCTTTCAGGTAAGCTAGAAACTTCTTAATATCTTCTCTGACCACAATCCTCACCCCCTGGAAATACTTATGTAATCTCCGCCTATTCCTTATTTTAACATAACGGGGGAAATATGCAAAAATCAATCAAAAGCACGGGTAATGACCGCGTAAGAAGACAGCCGCTAAACAACTAAAAAGTCAGGAGATACGCTTAATCCAACCCAAAATCTTCACGAACAAAACGCACAGCGTCTTTCACCGTGAAGATAAAGAAGAAAATCCCCTGACCTCTCTGAATGTCAATTTCCTGAACCGGGAAAAGTAGGGAAAGTAAACTAACTACTTCCGCTCATTCTGCGATAATGGACATTCCATTTCATGCACAGGTCGTTGATGTATTCCTTCACCTCTGGTTTCGCCCCAAGATAAAGTTCTGCCAGAAAGCCGTGGAGCAACTCGCCGCCACTCATACCGGGTGATGGCTCAGTTGGTCCCGGCAAATTGATATAGACAATCTCGGTCATCTGTTTTTGATATTCAATTGCCGAACCCATGAGAAATACCTCCTAAAATAATCAAGCCTACTATATTATAGGCACAAAATTAACTGAAAACAAGAGGGGGCAAGTGTGTTTTATAAAATAGTTTTACGTCATAATCGGCTTGAGTAGCAGGGTAAGCAGATAACTAGGCACAAAACAAACAGAGAATGTAATCAGCCATGTCGCAGTAATAACCTGATAATATAGAAAACAAGACTTGCAATAATACCGGCCGATGGGATAGTCAGCACCCACGCCACCACAATATTCAAAGTTACACCCCAGCGCACCGCGGACAATCGGTTCGCCGACCCCACTCCTGATATGGCGCCGGTAATCACATGGGTAGTTGATACCGGAATGCCCAGACTGGTGGACAGAAAAATACTGGATGCGGCAGCCGTCTCCGCGCAAAATCCATCGATTGGCGTTAACCTGGTAATCTTTTGCCCCATTGTCTTGATAATGCGCCAGCCACCGCTGATTGTGCCTAAAGCAATAGCAGTATGAGCACTCAGTACAACCCAGAGAGGGATTTTAAACTCCGGGATTAATCCCCCGGCAAATAAAAGACCGGCGATAATACCCATTGTTTTTTGTGCATCATTACCGCCATGCCCCAGACTATAAGCTGCCGCGGAGAAAATCTGTAACACGCGCGACCACTTACTTACCGAAGCCAGAGTCTGTTTACGTATCAGCCATGACGTGATGACTTTCAGGATATAACCCATAACTATCCCGATAATGGGCGCCAGGGCAATAAAAAGCAGTGTTTTATACCATCCGCTGACAATAATCACATCAAAGCCGGCATTGGCAATAGCAGCACCAGCATAGCCTCCGATTAAGGCGTGCGAAGAACTGCTCGGCAATCCGAAAAACCAGGTAATCATATTCCAGCATATTGCGCCCAGAAGACCTGCAAAAATTACCGTCGGCGTCACGGTATTTATATCTATCATGCCGTTGCCAATGGTTTCAGCGACTGTCGTGCCGAAGATAAGAAAGGCTACAAAATTAAAAAAGGCTGCCCAGATGACAGCCTGCTTCGGGGATAAAACCCTGGTAGAAACAATAGTGGACACGGAATTTGCCGCATCGTGCATACCGTTGGTGAAATCAAAAACAAGGGCTATCCCTATGATTATAATGATAAATAGCAGGTCTAAAGACATTACCGCATCCTCAATAATACAGATAAGTTTACAATAATAGGGGCATCCTGTCTGAAGGACGCCCTTAAAAATAATATTTGCAATGTCTCCGAAGAATCAGATGGGTTACCAGTCGATTTACACACCCTGATAAGAGATAAACTCATTTCACTCTTATGCTCAAACTATGCTTTCAGGTTTATTCTATTAACTAGGAATATTTTAGCGCCACACCTTCCAGAACATTCGCCACATCCTCACATCTATCGGTGACAGTTTCCATATGCTCATAAATCTCTCGCCATTTGATGAGAAGACGCACATCGGTTGAATTCGCAAATAGTTCTGCCAGCGCAGAGCGATAGATTCTATCTGCCACATTCTCCATACGATTGACTTCCACGCAGTATTTCAGCATCTCTCTCTGATCGATATGTTTTTTCAGCTGACCCACCGCTTTCTGTGTTTCAGCCGTAATTTCCACGATAACATCGCCTAATTCCTTCGCCCGCTGGGTAGGTTGCTCTACCCGATACAGAAGCATAAAATCAGCCGTTGAATGAATAAAATCCGTCACATCATCCAGCGACTGTGCCAGCAGGGTGATATCTTCACGGTCAAAAGGGGTCACGAAAGTGCGGTGCAGCTCAGTAGCAATCTGATGGGTAATATTATCGCCTTTATGTTCCATGTCGGCAATGCCCGCCACTCTATCTTCGATGTTGTCCCATGTATATAAAAGGTCTTTTAGTTTCTGCGCTATCTCAACGGCATTTTGGGCACTCTCTTCAAAGAGCTTGAAAAACTTACCTTCTTTCGGCATCAGAGAAAAACTCGGCAATTCTTCTCCTTATCTATCTACTATTATTTCTCCACGTATTTAGTAGGTTGCCCAGCACTCACCGTGACAATATCGGCAGTTAAGTTAGCCAGACCGTTGGAGATATCAGCCTTACGTGTCCTATTGATTTTTTCGGTAACTTTACGGAAGTGAAAACCATAGGCAGAAAGAATTAACGAAAGCGGGAAGAATTTGGGACGTCTCACCAGCGTTGTAAGAATAAATCTCCAGAAGCGTACTCTGCCTCTGTCAAGTACGCCCAGAATCCACATCGATTTGAAAAGCCCCACGATGTGAGACCACTTCAGTTGATAAGCCTTTATTTCGTAATGCGGATGGAATTCCTTGAGAAACGTGGTGATTCTTGCGTAATACTGCTTGGGGGCATAGATAGTCTGTAAGATGTTATGATACCCATCGATAAGGGTTTCCTTTTTCATCTTCGGGACAAAATTCAGGCTGCAATCGGTATTATCCCCGCTGAAGCCGCCTTTTACCAGACGGTTCTCTTTCTTCAATCGTTCGTAAAGTCTGGTACCCCGCGGGGCATTAAGCAAGCCGACCATCGCCGTGACGATGCCGCTCTTCTGAATGAACTCGATTTGGCGACGGAAAATTGAATCCGGGTCATTATCGAAACCAACGATAAAGCCGCCCTGCACTTCCATCCCGAAGTTCTGAATCTTTTTCACTGCTGCCACGAGGTCGCGGTTTTTATTCTGCGATTTATTACACTCCACCAGGCTATCCTCATATGGAGTTTCAATACCCACAAAAACCCGGTCAAAACCCGCTTTCACCATCATGCGCATTAGCTCTTCATCATCAGCCAGATTAATGGACGCCTCGGTAAAAAGCGAAGGCGGCTGTCGCTTCGTTTTACGCCAGGCAATAATTGCCGGCAGGATTTCTTGTTTCAATTTATTCTTGTTGCCGATGAAATTATCATCGACAATGAAGACGCTGCTCCGCCAACCATGGTTATAGAGAGCATCCAGTTCCCTGATGACCTGTTCCTTTGTTTTGGTCCGCGGTTTGTGTCCGTTGAGAACGACAATATCACAAAACTCACAATCGAAAGGACAGCCGCGCGAATACTGAATATTCATCGAGGAGTATTTGCTCATTTTGACAAGCGACCAGTCCGGGACCGGAATTTTAGAAATATCCGGGCGTTCAGGTGAAGTGTAAATATGCTTGGCGGCACCTTCTTCCAAATCTGCTAGGAATAAAGGCAGAGTTACTTCCGCCTCATCAAGTACCAGATGGTCCACATCATCGAATTCTTCGTATTCCGTGGTGACCAGAGGACCGCCTGCAACCACTTTTCTGCCGAGCGCATGACACCGCTTGATTACTTCATGCATGGATTCTCTCTGTACAATCATCGCACTGACAAACACATAGTCCGCCCACTTGATATCCGTGTCTTTAAGCGAAGCGATGCTCATATCCACCAGTTTTTTCTCCCATTGAGATGGGAGCATTGCTGCTATGGTCACTAAACCCAGCGGTGGTAAAGATGCCTTTTTCAGAACCATATTCAGAGCATGTTTGAAGCTCCAGAAGGTATCAGGATAATCAGGATAAACTAACAATATCTTCAACTGCGTCTCCTAGGGACGACCACATTGACTTATCAACATAATCATCATTAATTGCTACGATTAGTATAGCCCCTTTTCCATATGATGTCTATGATTATGTTATCCCCCCAGCATAAATAAAAAAATGCAGAAGCATTTTTTTATTTTTTACATACAGGAAACCGATATTTCTTTTACTGCTTCCCCATCTGGGCAATTAACCATTTCGCCCATTCCTGAACGCCCTCTCCGATAGTGCAGGAAACCTTGAAAACCGCCGCCTTACTGTTGATATTTTTGACTGCTTTCGTGAAAGCATCCACGTTGAATTTTACGTAGGGCAAGAGGTCGATTTTATTGAGTACCAGCGCATCGACCGTATTGAACATCAAGGGATATTTGAAAGGTTTGTCATCGCCTTCCGGCACACTGGCAATCAGCACTTTGCGGTGCTCGCCGAGGTTAAACTCGGCGGGGCAGACCAGGTTACCGACATTCTCAATCAGAAGCAAATCAATCTCTGACAGAGGCAGATTATTCAGAGCATTCTGCACCTCAATAGCTTCAAGATGACATTCACCGCCGGTGGTATTAATTTGTATTACCGGAACTCCTTCGCCTGCAACAGTCTCGGAATCGATGCTGGAGCTGATATCGCCTTCGATGACGCCGATTTTCACCTTATTTTTTAACGCCTTGATAGTCTGCAGAACCACACTGGTCTTGCCGGCGCCCGGCGATGCCATAATATTGACACAAAAAACCTTGTTCTTATCCAGCAACTCACGATTTTTCTCAGCCAGTTGTTCGTTCGCGCCCAGGATGTCTTTTAAAATTTTGATTTCCATTTAATCCACCTCGATACTTTCTACAAATAGTTCTTTACCGGCAATGATTTCTATGCTATTCCCTTTACAATTCGGGCATGTCCAGTCAAATTCGCTTATTTCAAATGCCTGCTTGCAGGTACAACATTGCGCTCTCGGCTTGACCATTAATAAAGAAACCGACGCACCTTCAGCAATCGTACCTCTGGTCAGGAAGTCCAGATAAAACTGCACACTCTCGCTCACTACGCCGGTCATTTCCCCGATGACCAGATTGATTTTGGTCACCTTTTTCGCCTGCGCCTGTTCGGCATGTTTCAAGACAATCTCAAACATACTTTGTGTAATCGCCAGTTCGTGCATTTAACAAATCCTCGGCAAGAGGTCGCCTACCAGCATATCCACAATTCGTGAAGACCCCAGCACCGTCTTCATCACCACTCTGCAGGGATGCCCGGCGATTACCTCACCGATGATAACGGCATCCTTACCATATTTGTGCTTCTTCATCGTCTTCAGGATTTTTTCAGCATCTTCTTTAGCCACAATAGCAATCATTTTGCCTTCGTTGGCAACATACAATGGGTCAAGCCCCAGCATTTCACAGGCGCCCATAACTTCATCCCGCACGGGGAGATTTGCCTCTTCAATTCTGATGCCGACTTTCGATTGCTCGGCGAGTTCATTCAGTGTGGTCGCCAATCCGCCGCGGGTAGGGTCACGCAGACAATGGATATTCCGGCTGGCTTTCAACATTTCCGCCACCAGACCTGCCAGCGGCGCACAATCACTCTCCAGTTCGGTGGAAAAACTGATGCCTTCCCGTTTACTGAGCACCGCAATACCGTGGTCGCCAATTGTCCCGCTCAGGATGATTTTGTCACCGACTCTGGCATTACTGCCGGAGATATTGATGCCTTCAGGTATAACGCCGATGCCGGCAGTATTGACAAAAATCCGGTCGGCACTGCCGCGGTTCACGACCTTGGTATCACCGGTGACGATTTTCACTCCAGCATCATCAGCCGTCGATTTGATAGAATCGACAAGCCGCTTCAAATCGCTCAGAAGCAGTCCTTCCTCGATAATAAAGGCGAGAGAAAGGTAAAGAGGCTTAGCCCCGGATGTCGCCAGGTCATTCACCGTACCGCAAACTGCCAGCTTGCCGATATTACCGCCGGGGAAAAAGATTGGGTTGACCACATAGCTATCGGTAGTGAAAGCCAGCCTGCCCTTAATCTCAAAAATCGCCGCATCATCCATCTGCGCCAGCAACGGATTATCCAGAGCGCTGACAAAGCTCTTCGTGATGAGGTCGTGGGCAAGCTTACCGCCGCTACCGTGAGCCAGCAAGATTTTATCTTCCACCATCATCTCCGTACCAAGTTCGCTGAAATATCAAGGCTTGAGGTTGTCCGAAATTGTCATTGCGAGCACTTCGTTCCTCAGTGTAAACTCCGCGAAGCAATCTCTGGGAAGAGGGGAAACCCCACCACCCTGAGATTGCAGCGTCATCCCTATTCCATCGGGATTCCTCGCAATGACCACTAATAATTTTGTAACAAAGCATCGCACAATTCTTATACAACATCGAAACCAATTTCGTATCTTTTTAATGGTCTCCATACAGGTAATAAGCCGAACAGCTTCCCTCAGATGATACCATACAGGGCCCCACCGGATTTTCCGGCGTGCAGGCTTTGCGGAATAAACGGCAATCAGCGGGAGTTTTGACACCCCGCAGGATTTCACCACAGAGACAGCCTTTCGGTTCGATAACCGGCTCTAATTTGATATCAAAGGCAAGTTCGGCATCATACTGCGCGAATTTATGCCTCAATTTCAAGCCGCTATCGGGGACTGCACCCATCCCCCTCCATTTGGCAGGACAGGACTCAAAGACCTGCCCCATTATCTTTTGCGCCTGCAGATTGCCTTCCCGGGTCACTCCTCGCTTGTAGGCAATCTCTACTTTCGATTCATATTTTTCCGTCTGATTGACCAGCATGGCGACACACTGCAGGATATCCAGCGGCTCAAAACCGGAAACGACACACGGAATACGGTAATCACGGGCAACGAACTCCCATGCATTAGAACCGGTGATGGCAGACACATGCCCCGGGCAGATCAATCCGCCCAGTTTGACCTCGCCGGCATCCAGGATTGCTTTAATCACAGGCGGACACACCTTATGCAGCGACAAAATACGGTAATTTTTAATACCTTGTTGTTCCGCCTGAAGCACCGAGGCGGCAATCGTGGGCGCAGTCGTTTCAAAACCGACGCCGATAAAAACCACCGTTTTATCGGGATTTTCTGCGGCAATTTTAAGCGCATCCAGCGTGGAATAGACAATGCGGACATCACCGCCATCGGCGCGCGCTTTCTGCAGACTGGAACGGCTGCCCGGCACCTTGAGCATATCCCCGAAAGTCGTCACGATAACCCCGGGCAGGCGCGCAAACGCGATTGCTTTATCGATATCAACCGTAGCAGTGACACAGACAGGACAGCCCGGTCCGGACACCATCTCGACAGTCGGGGGGAGTAGCTGACGGATGCCATTTTTGAAAATAGACACCGTGTGCCCGCCACAAAACTCCATCAGCCGCACTTTCCGTTTTGAATTCTGGCGAATACTGGTAATCAAGCCTTGTGCCAGTTCACTATTGCGGAACTCGGTAACAAATTTCAATCTTTTACCTCAAGAAGCGATTTATCGAGACAAGCCTGCAAAGCCTCCCGCTCGATAGTACCCCCAAAACGGCACAGGATACCGTATGTGCCTTCGGTATTTTTGCTCACAATCACCAGTATGGCAGGAGTAGTCACGATAGCCATATCCGAAACTGCCGGTGGATTCTGGTAATAATCAAGACGGAGAAAAACTATCTTATTGACGTATTCCCGCTCAAGGTCATTAATAGTTGGCTCGGCTTCTTTACAGGCGCCACAACCTTCAGAATAGAACTCTATCAGGACTGGTTTCTTCTCTATCAGAGCATTATCTACAACATTTGCTATGGGGGCAGGGACATTCACTGTTTCTATCACAACCCCTGTTCGATTGGAAGGATTGCAGACACCAACTACAATAAACCCAATGGTAATCACAACTAATACAACTACGGCAAAACGAAACCCAACGCTTAAAATCCTCGATTTGATATGTGCTCTTGCAACCAATTGTCCGATGCTGATGAATTCTTTACCCTTGAGAAACAGCAGGAGGAATGAAGATAAGAGCATCAACACATCTATTGTGAGTGCTACCGGATGGCTGAGCGTGAGAAATTCACCGAAACAACCGCAACTGCCGCCGATATCATTCACCAGCGCATAACTGCTGGCAACCATAAAACTGATAATCAGTGGAATTAAAAGCACCACCGAAAATCTGACAAACGCTCCGAGAATTAGAGAACAACCGATAAATAACTCCACCCACGGCACTACATCACCATAGATAATAGCCAGATTTTCAGATAAAATTCCGTAACTGGCAACTGTGCTGACGAATTGGGCTACGTCCTGTATTTTTGCAATGCTGGCGACAAGGAAAACTACACCCAGCGCTAATCGCAAGGCAAGCATCAGCCAGCGATTCTGGAGCAAGGCTCTCACTCCGATGCCTCCGCTATTTGCGCAAAGAGTTGCAGTGTTTCTTCAGCCTCCTTCTGGTCAATGATGCTGATGGCATAGCCGGTATGCAGGAGAACATAATCGCCCAGCTTTGCATCAGGGGTGAGCCAGAGACTGATGCGGCGGGTAATGCCGCCGATTTCAACATCGGCTTCTTTGCCTTCAATCTTTTTTATTAGTGCCGGTATCGCTAAACACATAGAATTCTAGTCCTTCTTAAAATTCGCTATTACCACCTGTCCCAGAGATAAACCGCCGTCATTGCAGGGCACAAGATGGTGCGTGAAGATATCAAAACCCGCTTTCCTAAAACCTGCGGTAGTTAAATTCAGAAGCAACCTGTTCTGAAAAACGCCGCCGCTTAACGCTACCTGTTTTATGCCGGTGTCAGCAGATATTATTTTACACATATCAAACACAACTTTCGCCACCGTTCGATGGAGTTTCAGCGATATAACAGAAACAGTGACATGATTCCTGATGTCCTCGACTACCGCCGCACATAACTCTCCCAGCTTCACAATTTTTACACCCGACTCCTCTGAAAATGAGAAGGGATAAGTATCAATTTTTCTACGCATTATTTTATCCGTTGCCTGCATCTCCAGCGCAATCGCCGCCTGTGCTTCATAGCTTGCCTCACAAGTAAAGCCCGTCAACGCCGCCACCGCATCGAAGAGCCTGCCGGCGCTGGAAGTCAGGGGACAATTGACCCGCTTCTTCACCTGCTGTCTTATTATATCAATCTCCACAGGATTAAGTTTAGCTGGAGGCAATCCTTCCAGCGAGAAATCATCACCAAGCAGTGAGTAAAGATAACCCAGCGCCATACGGTATGGTTTTTTAATCGCTGTGGCACCGCCGGGCATCGGCACATACTCAAATTGTCCCGCTCTCCAGAAATTTTTCCAGTCCGCCACCAGGAATTCACCGCCCCAGATAGCGCCATCGGTGCCGTAACCAACGCCATCGAATGCTACCCCAATGACCGGTGTATTTATGCCATTCTCTATCATACAGCTGACAATGTGAGCGTGATGATGTTGTACAGGGACAAGCTTCAACTTTTGTTCTCTTGCCGTGCGTAGAGCATACTTACTCGGGAGATACTCTGGATGCATATCACAGGCAACAATTTCCGGCTCGATGCGGAAAAGCCGTTTGTAAAGCTCGATGGTATTTTCATAGTGCTCCAGCGTTTCCTCATTCTCCATATCGCCGATATGCTGGCTGACAAAGGCATTGTCATCTCTCGTAAGGCAAAAGGTATTTTTCAATTCCGCCCCACAGGCAAGGATTTGTTTTGCTTTGAAGGGCAAATGAATGGGATAAGGAGCATAGCCACGGGCGCGCCTGACGGCAACCGGTTTCTTTTCCTCAACCATAAAAACACTATCGTCATAGCGGGCATAAATGCCGCGATTGTGCAGGAGAAAATAGTCAGCGATGCCTTTCAACCTGATAAAGGCTTCTTCGTTGTCCTTGGCAATCGGTTCCTCGCTGAGATTACCACTGGTCATCACTAAAGGTAGTCCAACTTCACGCAAAAGGAGATGATGCAGAGGCGTGTAAGGCAGCATCATGCCCAGATATTTCAAATCCGGTGCCACCGCCTGAGCGATATTAGATGTCTGGCTATCCCAGCGCAGAAGCACGATCGGGTTTTGCGGCGACTCCAGTAATTTGATTTCATCAACGGAAACCCGGCAATATTTTTTAACATCCTCTATCGTCATGTCCATCACCGCGAATGGTTTGTCAGGACGGTACTTTCTCCGTCTCAGCAGATTGACGGCTATCTGATTGGTAGCATCACAGGCGAGTTGAAAACCGCCCAAGCCTCTGATTGCCAGAATCTTGCCATTTTTCAGTAAGTCACCTGCTTTTCTGATGACATCGGTACATTTGACTGACTTACCGGTACTATCAACCAATTCAAGTTTTGGACCGCATTCGGGACAGGCATTCGGTTGTGCGTGAAAGCGTCTGTCCAGCGGGTCGTGATATTCCTGTTCACAGCGGGGGCACATCTTAAACTCGCGCATGGTAGTCTTGGAACGGTCATAAGGGACGTCTTCGATAATCGTGAACCGGGGACCGCAATTGGTACAGTTGGTAAAAGGATAACGGAAACGGCGGTCGTCAGGATTGAAAATTTCATTCCGGCAGTCCGGGCAAGTGGCAATATCCGGCGAAACAAGCTGGTATTTATTTTTCTGCGCAAGGCTATCCTGAATGCGGAAATCGGCATAACCGATTGGTTCAGCAAAATCAGTCCGGATTTGCTCGATGTGCGCCATCGGGGGAATCTGTGAGGCAAGCTCTTTCAGGAAACTTCGCACTTCTGCCCTGTTCCCTTCGACTTCAATCTCCACATTGCCCGTCGTATTCCGCACCCAACCGCACAGATTACGCTGCGCCGCCAGACGATAGACAAAGGGTCGGAAACCGACTCCCTGCACCACGCCGCGAACGCTGATGATGGCTCTTTGATTCTTTGGAGACTGCGCCTTGCTCATTATATTCCCCGAACTTATTATACTCTACGCTATGCACATCGGCAGATTTTTTAGCTCAAGTTTGAATTTATATGCCACTGGTTTGGAAGCTATGAGAAGATGTTCATTAATGAGCTTACTTGGAAATAACGCCAGTTACTCGGAGGAACCATATTCCCGGCGTATTAGGCAGCTATTTTTTTACAGTCTTTGCCTTGTTCTTTTCTTTGCGTTTTGCTAAAAAGTAAATGCCTGTCATAAGAAGAGCCATTCCGCCCAATACAGGAGGAACAAAACTCATCGCTCGTTTTGCATTTACGGTTACGGCTTCCGTTTGGACATTTTTTAAACCCAATTTTTCGAACGGTACCGCGGCGAGATACATCCATGATGTACCCCCAACCTCGGTCTCTCCATAAATGTGATTTAAATATGAACCGGGATTATTGGCGATACGTTTCTGCGCCTCAAGAATCAAATCTTCACGTACTCCGAATTTCAGAGCACCTGTCGGGCATGTGCCTGCACAGGCGGGCTGTAATCCTTGCTTTTGCCTGTCCGCACAGAATGTACATTTACGAATCCATGGTGTTGGTGTACCCCACTGAAAAGTAGGGATACCGAAGGGGCAAGCGGTCATACAATAACGACAGCCGAAACACCGTTTCTGGTCATATATTACAGGTCCGTTCGCCGTCTTTTGCATCGCAGACACCGGACAGGCTTCGACACAGCCGGGGTCGTTACAGTGCATACACTGTATTTTAGTATAAACCCATACAGGTTGAGAGCCTTGTTGGGCTGTTTCAGTAGCGCGTATATTCGTAAAAGTATCAGCATCCAATAAAGGTGTAGTCGTCACCGTTTTTGATTTTTCGACGTCAACAATAGATGATGCCGAATTGTGATTCCACTGTTTACACGCCACGAAGCAGGCTCTGCAGCCATTACACAGGGTGGTATCGACAAGCATCCCCATACTTTTTGTATTTTTTGATTCGCTGGTATTGCTATTTGCCTGTATCGGCTTGGCGGCAGCAAAAGTCGCTGCAGTAACAGCGCTTGCTGCGGATAGTGTGAGAAAAGCTCTTCGGTTTATCTCCATCTTTCTTTCCTTTTTACAATGCTACTATTTACCTTGGAACTAATGTGCTGAAGACGTAAATATTCTCAATTCTTTGCATATCATTTCTACTAACTCAGGAATAATGGCGTTCACTGCGGACGAGAGCGTCATGCCCCACTCTATAACCGCCGGTTCGACGCCAAAAATGACGACATTTTGCGGCGGATTACCGATAAATTCAGACATCGTGAGAGATTCAAGGATACCAATCTGGTGGAGTGAAGTAATCATGTTCTTCCGGACACTTATATCGGCAGGCGTGAAACAATAAATTGTTCCCGGTTTATTATTTCCTTTTACGGCATCGATAATAATGACTTTTTCACGGCTGCTCAGGTTATCCAGGTAAGACATAGATGCCGTTCCTCCATCCAGTAGCTCTATATCATCAGGCAGTTCAAGTTTCTGCACTGCACGGATAACATGAATACCTATGCCATCATCGCTCATCAGGATATTCCCAACTCCCATAACGAGAATGGGAAGATGCTGCACAAGGGCTTCTCTATTCTGCCTTTTTGAATCTATCATTACCATAGTTCTCAAATGCTTCTATGAGACACGGAATTTACTAATCTCATTCCCCCTAGGGGTAATCAAATGTATAGCACAGGCTAAGCACGGGTCATAAGAACGCACGATGCGTCCGATTTCAAAGGGATTGGTTTCATCTTTAATCCTGGTACCGATGATAGCCTGTTCCATAGTACCCGGCTGGTTCTTATCATCAAGCGGTGAAGCATTCCAAGTAGTCGGGACAACGCACTGATAGTTCTCAATCTTCGAGTTCTTTATTTTTATCCAGTGTCCCAGTGCGCCGCGAGGTCCGTCCCATAATCCCATTCCTTCACTCTCAACCGGTGTCTGATATTCCACACAGGTCGGCTCGCCCGGCTTCAATTCCAATAACCAGTCGGCCATCTTGTCAGCAACGATTTTGCATTCCAGCGCACGGGCAGCATGTCTGCCGAGCACACTAAATAGCACTTCGGGGCCGGCTTTGAAGTATGCGAGAACATCATCCACCGCTTTCTTAACGGTAGCATCACCTGCCACATAGTTTACGACCATACGTGCCAGAGGTCCCACTTCATATACCTTACCGTCATAACGCGGCGCCTTGAGCCATGTATATGCTCCCGATTTACTACGGTCGGGGTCGGTCACACCGTCACCCGGATATAGCGCCGCACCATCCTTATACCAGCTACTCGTGACCTGCTCGGTTATTTTAGATGGGTCGAGAGCTGCAAGTTTAAGATCGGAAAGCGAAACTGTCCCCTGCTTGAACAAACGGTTGCGCTTAGAAAGGTCTTTCTCCTTACTTTCAAGGTCGAAGACACCGTAGCTGAGCAAGTTGCCACTGCCTTTTCCGATGCCGAAATAATCGGCATATGCGCCGGCTACTGCGATAACATCGGGGATATAAACATTGTCTATGAAGTAGCGTAATTGATTTAGCTTCCAGAGGAAATTAGCAATTTTGTCCACCGTCGGCACCTCGGTTACACCGCCGGGAACAATCGCCACGTTATGCGGCATTTTACCGCTGAAGATGGCAGACATCTCATGCGCCAACCGCCTCATCTGAAGCGCTTCGACATAATGACCTGTAGCAGCGATATTAACTTCATCCGATAATCTGTAATCGCCTTCGTAACGCGGATAGAACGGTCCTAACATGGACATATCACCGGCGTTCAGCGCTCGTGTGATGAATTCTTTGACAGAATTCAATCCGGCATCTTTCCCATCATATTTCGCGACTTTTGTGACATCCACATAATCAAGAGCGGCAAGATGGTAAAAATGAATAATATGCGACTGCATATAATTAGAACCCTGTATCAAATTACGGATGATGCGTCCATTGTCCGGAATTTGGTCTGCAATGCCAAAGGCAGAGTCGAGATTAAGCGTTGCCGCCATAGCGTGGGTTGTAGGACAGACACCGCAAATTCTCTGCACAATGAACTGAGCATCGAACGGGTCACGCCCTCGCAAAAGGATTTCAAGACCTCTGAAAAGCATACCGCAACTTTTGGCGTCCTTGACGACACCATTTTCCACCACAGCTTCTATCTTAAGGTGTCCTTCGATACGAGTTATCGGGTCAATTACAATTTTCGTCACGTGTTACTCCTTTTGCCTTTTTTGTCCTGTTTCGCCTTTGTCGAGTTTTGAGCGATAGCCACTCCGGCTCCGACAGCAGCCGCTCCTACGATGGCACCCAATCCTGCCGCCACTCCGGTGTTAATCGCCGAGGTATTATTCTTCTCATTTGGAGTTGCTAATGGGACAACTTCCCATCCCTCAGCTTGTTTCCTTAACGGGGACATAGCATCAGGGAACCCCGGCTGCACGCAACCAATACACAGGCTGTTAGCGCCAACACACCAATTAGTCCCACCGTTCCAGAGCCTGATAGGACAATCCGCATAAGTTACGGGACCTTTACAGCCTAACTGGTACATACAGTACGGGTCGGAAAACTTTTTCGAGAACTGCCCTAGCTGGAAATAACCGTTGCGCGGGCAATTTTCGTGGACACGCTTACCGAAGAAATCAAGCGGTCTCCCATCGGCATC
>JAQTPO010000136.1 GCA_028712845.1 Dehalococcoidales bacterium
TTCCCCAGATGTTCCTATGCGGGCTGCTCTGGCCGGTTAGCCAGATGCCGGATTATTTGCAGTGGCTGGCCAATATCCTGCCCCTGACCTACGGCGTGGATGGGATCAGGGCATTGATGCTTCAGGGGCAGAGCCTGCTGGACATAGGTAAGGACGTCGCGGTGTTGGCCGCCTATGCGGTAGGGCTTTTGCTCCTGGCTTCGCTGACACTGCGCCGAAGTTCGTCCGCATAGAACTTATAGAAAACCATAATTGGCTGTCTCTCTGATTGGTTAAGAGAAATTTGTAGAGTTAGTTAAAATCAGGCACTCTGGCAATTTTCGCAGAAGTAGATAGTTCCGCCCATGTAGGCTTCTTTTTTGATTATTGTTCCACAAACCGGGCATGGCTTGTTTACGGTGTTTTTACAAAGTAGGGTCTTATATCCGCCGGGATGCCCGAATAAATCCATTTCAGTATCTCTGCCTCCCTGCCGTACCATTTCTGATAAGGTCGTTTTCAGGGAATTAAAAAGGACTTCCTTGTCTTTCTCTGAGAGCGTGCTTACTTTTTTCTTAGGGTGCATTTTTGCGTTGAATAGAATATCCTGTAGAACGCCATTGCCGAGCCCCGGGATTCTCTGCTCGGTGGCCAGTAAGGCCTTGAGGCTCAATTTCTGAACTTCTGGCGCGGAAACCATCTGGCTGAAATATCCCTTGTCGAACGCTGGAGAGAGCGGAGATAGCTTTTCCTTTGCCATTTTGTAATAGGTATTATCCAGTTCACCATCAAGGAAGCTTCCGATTCCGCCGTACATCTGGACTGCAAAGCTTATGGCGGAAAGGTCTTCGAATTCAATTAGTAGCTGGTGTTTAGGGGGACGTGGGGCATTTGTATCATGAAATTTAGCTGCGGCACCATCTCCGAACAATATATTGGCATTTCCCGCTTTGATTTCAACCATGCCGCCGCAAGCATTGGCCTTTCCTATTTCCCTGCTTGTCAGGATGCTGGCATATTTTGCCGGGTCGCCATAGAACCATGCCAGTTTATGAGGGGAATGCGCTGCAACTACACCGGTAATCTTTTTCCCAGATACTGTTTTGTTAATCTGGCCGGCAACATTTATAGCTTCAGGTATTTCAAGCATAGAAAATACCTCCAATCAAATTCGTGATATGGTCCATATTAAATCATCTGTGTTCCCTTGGCAATTTTCTTTCTATCGCTTGACAAAATTCGAGCTAAGTGTTATATATATTATAGAACAGTTGTTACCGAAGACGTAGATAAAGGGATACGCTATGCTTTTATCCATCAATGAACAGGATCCCAGACCGGTATACGTTCAGATTATAAAGCAGATAAAAGAACAGGTACTTAGAGGCAGCCTGAAGTCAGGCGACGCCTTACCTTCGGTGAGGGAGCTTGCGTCGAGCCTGGGGATAAATATGCACACGGTGCGCCGCGCATATGGCGTGTTGCGCGACGAGAAAATACTGGTCTTCAGATTGGGCCAGCAGGCTAAAGTGGCCAAATTACGCAGCCAGCCGGCCAGCAGTGGCGAGGTGGCAACGGTTATCGGGGGGCGTTTGCAGGAACTGATAACCGAAGCATTTCTGATGGGGTTGTCCCCCGATGATTTCCGCGAGATGGTTGATTCGCAGATGAATAAGCTCAAGGAGCAATCGAAATGAGGTTCAAACTCGTTCACCCGCTTTGGACACATATACCGGCTATTCTGGCTCTGCTGGCAGCAGTCGCCTTTACGCTTAAGGCAATGCCCTTGCCCAATCCTGCCCCTTTGCACTTTACCTGGAATGGGCAGCCCGACAGGTACGGCTCTCCCTGGATGAGTACGATATGGCAGGCTGGAATATCAATACTGTACATAATTCTTTCAATCGTCCTCGATGAGGCATGGGCGCGCCAGGAGAAACGTAAAACATTCAACTGGGTGTCTCTTTTCGACGATGTCACAGTGGCCGCACTTGCTACGGTACAAATCACCTATGTCAGCATGCTGGCGACATCAAACTATGTTTATCAGTTCCCATGGGTAATGACCATCTCCGTGATTATTTTGGCTGGAGCCATTGCGGCGGTTCTGGAAATGTTAAGGCCATACCGAAGCTATGAGACAAGTCTGGCGATGGAAGATGTAGATCTGGTTAAAGCTGAGGTTGCGAAAATCGTCAAAACCGGACAACCCCTGGTTTATTGGGAAGTCCAGAACCCTGTTTATTCAAGAGTGCTGTCAGTTGCAGTTCCACTGATTATGGTTATCGTGGCCGTTACGGCGTGGTCTGAGGTTTCGTGGTTGTCGGTGGTCATTGCTCTCATCGGGATAGGTCTTGTCCTCTTTAATGGGGGGTTCCGAGCGGTGGTCACCAGAGAGACGGTAGTGGTCAGGATGGGCATTCTGGGTATACGCCTGCTCAATCTGAAAACATCGGATATTTCACTGGCGGAGTTACACAGTTTCGCACCGTTGAAAGATTTCGGCGGGTATGGCATAAGGTTCAATAATGAAATGAAGGCTTATTTTCTCAGAGGTGATCGCGGGGTGAAGATAACTACCCGGGCTGGCAAGAAGTATCTTATCGGTTCGGATCATCCCGAGCGGCTGGCAACGGTCATTAGCACGGTCATAGGATAATTTCGACTAATTAATCTATGATTAAGGAGAGATACAAAATGGAAAACAAAGAGAAAAAGTTCAGAATCAACTGGTTTTGGGGATTTCTTGGATGCCTGGGACTTTTGGGGTTGGCCCTGAGAGAGCCAGTGTATTATGTGTTTTTCTCTTTCTTTCTGTTCTTCCTGGAGCCAGTCGTCAGGAAATCAAGAAGCGGGAAGAGGGAGTAGAGAGGGCATCTAACCGGAGCGATTAGGTATTTACTTTATGATGCTCAAATAAGCTTCTTCAAGAGTGGGGTCTCGTTTTACAAATGACTCGATGTTCTCCTGGCCGATTATGCTTTTCACCAGTCCTTCGATGCCCGAATCGGGGGAAACGTTGATGGTCAGCTTCTGAATCGGCCCGTCTGAACTGGAAGTGACCCGGATGACGCCATCTAATGCGCTCAGGTTCTTGACGGTATCCGGGTTCATCTTTTTCAGAGCAACTTCAAACGCCACTATCTTGCTGAATTTGCGCTTTATTTCTGACGGGCTGCCGGATGCGATAATTTCGCCCTTGTTGATAATCGCAATCTGGTTACTGATTTCATCGGCTTCGAACATATAGTGTGTGGTAAGCAGAATCGTCTTGCCGCGCCGGGCGAATTCCGGTACCATCTGGCGTATCTCCTGGGCGCCCTGCGGGTCGATGCCAATCGTAGGCTCATCCATGAATATCAAATCGGGGTCGGCGAGGATGCCCCGCGCGATGTGTAACCGTTGCCTCATACCCCTTGAATATTGCTCCACCAGACGGTCGCTCGCCCCGGACAGGCCGACGATATCCAGAACCTCTACAATGCGTCTTTGGGTAAGGTTTGCGTCCATATGGCTCAAAGCGGCAAAGTACCTAAGGTTTTCAATCCCGGTAAGCCGGCCATAAAGACCGCGTTCCCCGCCGAATATCAGGCCGATTCTCTTTCTGACTTTGGGCGCGTCCCGTACTACGTCAAAGCCAAAGACCTTTGCCTGTCCTGAGGTCGGGGTCAAAAGGGTAGCGAGTATTCTGATAGTGGTGGTCTTGCCGGAGCCGTTAGGCCCGAGCAGACCAAAGACTATTCCGCCGGGCACGGTAAAGCAGAGGTTACTCAGCGCTACGGTCTCTCCCTTTTCCCGTTTCTTACTCTTGCTTCCTTTATAGACGCGCCTCACGTTCGAACATTCGATTACAGTAGCCAATCCTTCACCTCACCGGTAATGACTTCAAGTGATTATGCTTCTCCATACAAGCTACCCGTGCGCTTCGCCCATCTTTCAATCAACGCGAAGGCGACGATAGCAAGCGCAAGGTACACCAAGCCGGTCCCCAGTTCCCGCAACAGATAACCTGAGACTGATACCAGAGATGCTCCGGCAAAGGTAGCCCGCACGGCGAGCAGACCATTGGTGATAGGTAGAAGCTTAGCAATTTCCTGAACGAACGCTGGAAAAACCGTTATCGGAATGACTGCCCCGGTCAAGACAAAGATGGCTGTGCCGACAAAGCCCGAGTCTCCGAATGACCCGGACGTCTTGTAACTCGGCAGAGCAAAAACACCAACTAACATTGCAAATGCGGTTATTGACACTGCAATAATGAAAACCGAAACAAGAAAGCCTAACCAGTTCACTCCTCCCAGGTTCAAATCCAGAATACCCCAGGCAGCGACCAGTCCCGAGGCAAAAACCAGCAGGGCATTGGGGAAATGCAATACCGGGCGGCTGAGATTATTCGCCAACCGATTTACCGGCGAGGCGTAAAGGAACGGCAATGTTCCGTAACTGATTTCATTGCCGTATGATAGCGAGAGTCCCGACATAAGAATACCCGACATCGACTGTACCGTTATCCCGATAAGAAAGAACTGGGCTTTTTCCGAGCCTATCGCGAATCTGCCCAGGAGGGCGAATAATATGATGCGCGCGATGGGGCGGAGAAACACGTTGGAGGTATAACCCGGCCAGTTCAGCCACTGAAAAAGGCCTTTATAGGTGGCGTATGCCTGTACCGCAAAATTCTTAATTGCGTTCATATCAGTAGGTGCCGAGCGCGCCGGTGACGCGGATTCTTTTTTCTACCATTTTGAACATGAAATAAATAACCCAGAACCATAGCGCTGACAAAAGAATACTTATGCCCCACGAAGTCGCCACCTGTAGCCAGGAACTCCCTTGGATAGACTGCCAGACGCCGTCCATTGCCCAGGAAGTCGGCAGCAGGCGGGCGATAACCAGCAAGCCGGATGGCAACCGGTCAACCGGGAAGAGAAAACCGCTGAGGACGGCGGCGAACGGCATAAAGGCGTTGAAAAATCCGCCTCTGCCCCTGGCAAGGGTCATAAAAGGGGCAAAGAAAAGTCCGACCATAAAGACACCAATAATCGCTACTAATACTGATAACGGCAAAAGTCCGATTTCAGCCAC
>JAQTPO010000017.1 GCA_028712845.1 Dehalococcoidales bacterium
AACGGCATCTCACTCCTCCCCCATTTCCGGAACAACGCCGACACCGAGTCCTAATGGATTCTCGTGGTGTGTATAGTTCGGGAGAAGAATTGGAGAAATCGGCCGACTTTCCAGACCGGCGCTCTTGAGTTCTTTCTCCCACTTGCGCACATGTTCCAGTGTGAGTTTACCTACTGTAGCCTTCTTGGCATATTGTCCGGCTGATACACCGGCGCGCCGGCCAAAAACGAAGATATCCAGGGTCGAGTTCCCGATCAAACGATTTCTACCGTGGACACCCCCCATTACCTCACCGGCAGCAAACAGACCGGGGACAGTAGTGGCGGCACTTGCGTCAATCAAAATACCACCGTTCTGATAATGCAGAGTCGGGTAAACAAAAATCGGTTCTTTAGACATATCGATGCCATAGCGCATAAACTGGCGGAACATAGCCGGTATTTCTTTTAGAATCGTACCCTTACCGCGCAGCATGTCGATCATCGGCGAATCCAGCCAGACGCCGGGTTGTCCGGTTGGCGTCACCAGACCTCTGCCGTTCCGGCACTCTTTAATGATGGCAGAAGCGACCACATCTCTGGTCTCCAGATGGTGAATGAATCTCTCACCTTCACGGTTGACCAGTTGCGCACCAAGCGTCCTCACCTTTTCAGTAACCAGTTGCCCGAGTATCTGCTGCGGATAGGCTGCACCGGTGGGATGATACTGCATTGTATCTACGTACAGCAGTTTGGCACCTGCACGGTGAGCCATTACCAGACCATCTCCGGTAGCTCCGTAGTGATTGGTAGTTGGAAATCCCTGATAATGTAAACGTCCGCCGCCGCCGACAGCCATAATAACTGCTTTGGCTTTAACGTTGATAATTTCTTTAGTCTCAAGGTTCATCAGGACGGCGCCTGCCGCATGTCCCTTGTCGTCCAGTATCAATTCTACCGCCGGTTCAAATTCGAGGTAATTGATTTGACGGTTACGGACTTCATCACGCAATACCCTCATTTCTTCAAGCCCGGTATAGTCACGCGCTGAGTGTAATCTGCGGCGAGAAGCGCCGCCGCCGGATAACTCATGCATTGAGCCATCCGATTCCTTATCCCACATTACACCCAGGTCTTCCAACCATTTAATCGCACCGGGCGCATCCATTGTTAATGCTTCCACCAGTTCCGGTACGTTATAAAAGCCGCCACCACCCATAGTATCCAGATAATGTTGAGCGGGCGAATCTTCGGCTCTATCCGCCGCTTGCGTACCGGCTTGAGCGCCTACTGTATTTGCATCCCCGAGTCTTAGTTTGGTGACCAGTAATACATTAACACCCTGTTCCTGTGCTAAAAGTGCCGCTGATGCTCCGGCGCCGCCGCCTCCTATAACCAGAACATCCACATCGAAGGCTATTTTATTCAGGTCGATTTTATCCGGGTTGATACGGCTATGCCCTTCCAATAAATCAGCCAGCTCGTTAGGAGCCTTGCTACCCTTACTGACTCCAACCTTTATTTCCCGCATCGATCCTGCAACATAATCAGGATGATACTGATTTAATAAAGGTGTTTTCTCTTCAAGTGTAATTCGCTTGAAAGGGACTTTTAGCCTCTCTTCCCTCTTTTCTAAAAATTTAGCTATTGTTTCTTGCATTTCTGAGGGATACATTTAATCACTCCTTTACTTTTCCGGCTCTATATCGCGGCTGGCATATTTCTTGGAAATTTCCTCTTTGGGCATCTTCTTCAATTGCTCCATCTCGGCATTGAATTTACCTGCTTTGATTTCGGCTAATCGCGCTTCAAGATGTTTACTGCGAGGAGCTACATGTTTGCCACGAAGACGCCGACATAACATCGCCACATTATATGGCATTAAACCCTGCGGACAGCGGGCAGCGCATAAACCACACATCACGCAATCGAAAGATTTATCAGCCACCGCTGAAACATCACCCCGCAACGCATCGGACATATACCACATGACTTCCAGTTCCTGAGGACAGGCTTTGGTACAGGTATTACACCCTAAGCATTTTACCGTCTCTGGATAAGCTTTCAATATATCTTCAGTCGTTGGCTTCATTGTATCGATGTTGTAGAGTGTCTTGTTTGCAGGGAAGAAGGGTATCTGTGTCAGATACATATCCTGCTCGGCTTCCTTCTGGCAAGCGAGTTCGAACTTTAACTGAGGACTGCCCTTTATCTGATAAACAGTAGCACAGGCGCCGCAGAAACCTGCACGGCATCCGGCGCCGCGTATTATCTGGTAGCCGGCATACTCCAGCGCTTGCATAATGGTCAGCCCCTTGGGGATTTTATAGCGTTTCCCCATAATGTAAACGTCAATCATTTCTTGAGTTTTCTTCGGCTCTTTCACCGCTTGATTGGTTGTCAAATCACTGCCTCCTTATGTCTGGAACTATGACAATTCAGATTGACTGCCATCGGCATACTGGCGATATGAGATGGCATAACCTCAACATTTACCGCCAGGGCAGTTGTTCTGCCGCCATAACCCATAGGACCAATGCCAAGTGCATTTACTTTCTCGAATAACTCTTTTTCCAAATCGGCGACTTCAGGGTCGGGGTTATGTTCACCCACTTTCCTGAGCAATGCCTTCTTTGCCAGCATCATCGTTTTTTCCGCTGTACCGCCAACCCCGACACCGACAATAACCGGCGGACAGGGATTACTGCCTGCTTCATCCACCGCTTTAAGTACATTATCTACGATACCCTGCCGTCCCGCCGCGGGTGTCAACATAACCAGACGACTCATATTCTCAGCACCACCACCTTTAGGCACGGCAATGATTTTCAGTTTATCGCCGGGCACAATATCCGTATAGATAATTGCCGGGGTATTGTCTTTAGTATTGACTCTGGCAGAAAACGGTTGTTTCGCCATCGATTTGCGCAGATAGCCCTTATCGTATGCCTGGCGAACCCCCTCGTTGATAGCGGCAACCATGTCGCCGCCGACGATATGCACATCCTGCCCGAGTTCTAGAAAGACCACCGCCGCACCACAGTCCTGACACAACGCTATCTGCTCTTTCGCGGCAATATCGGCATTCTTGATAATTTGCTCCAGCACCTCTTTTGCCACAGGCGATTCTTCAGCATCTCTGGCTTTTTTCAGAGCCGCTAAGACATCGTCTGTTAAATAATAATTCGCTTCGAGGAAGAGACGGGCAACGGTCTTCGTTACCTCTTTAGCATCAATATCTTTCACAATAAGACTCCTTCTCTTAGACACCTTTCGGTGCAGGCGGTATCATCCCGGTCTTCATCAGCGTATCAATTGTCTGTCTGGCATCACGAATCATCTTGCCGGACCGCTTGGTAAGTTCCTCACGGGTAATGTTTTCTCTGGCGACGCCCTGCTCGATGGCTTTCATACCGACCGCAACTGCTTCTCTCACAAAAACTTCAGAATCTGCCATCGTAGGCACGATATGCTCATCACTAAGGCCTTGTTCCTCGGCAAACTTAGCTAACTCATAGGCGGCGGCAATACACATCTCATCGGTGATTGTCTTGGCTTTGACATCGAGAGTACCGCGGAAGATAGCGGGGAAACCGATGGAGTTATTTACCTGATTCGGGAAGTCCGACCGCCCGGTAGCCACAACTCTGAGGCCGGCTTCTTTAGCATCCCATGGCCAGATTTCCGGGAGAGGATTAGCGCAGAAGAAACCGATGCCATTCTTGTTCATTTTCTTCAACCACGCCGGCTTGATGGTATCAGGGTCAGGCGTGGATAACGAAATAACAACATCACGACCTACCAAAGCCTCGGCGATACCACCTTGTACTTTATCAGGATTGGTGCGCTTGGCTAAATCCCATTTGTAGGGGTTTTCTGCCTGCTTGGCTTCCAGGTCAGCTCTATCCCTGTGAAGGGTAGATTTGCTATCCACGATTATCATATTGTCCGGATCGACACCGGCTGCCATCAAGAGTCTGATAATCGCGACATTAGCGGCACCCACGCCAACCATCGTGACCTTTACTTTCTTTATATCCTTACCCACCACTTTAAGGGCATTGACCATGCCTGCCAGTGTAACTGCGGCAGTTCCCTGTTGGTCATCATGCCAGACAGGAATCCGGCATTCTTTGCGTAGGGTATCCAGGATACGAAAGCACTTCGGATTCTCGATGTCTTCCAGATTAATACCGCCGAATGAAGGCTGGATTATCTTGACGGTTCTGATTATTTCATCAGGGTCTTTAGTATCCAGGCAAACGGCTACGGCATCGACCCCGCCCAAATACTTAAAGAGCATCGCTTTGCCTTCCATCACCGGCATAGCGGCTTCGGGGCCGATATTACCCAGTCCAAGGACTCTGGTGCCGTCAGATACTACTGCCACAGTGTTCCATTTACTGGTGTACTCGTAAGCTTTATCTCTGTCGGCTTTTATTGCCATACAGGGCGCAGCAACACCCGGGGTGTACCAAACAGCGAAATCCTTGATATCACGCACAACCGCCCGGGGTACAGTCTGCATCTTACCACGATAGTAAGCATGCATTATCATTGCGTCTTCTGCCGGTTTCTTTGCCTTAGCTAATAGTTCCTCTTTGGTTACTTTTTGTGCCATCGTATCTCCCCTTACAAAATATTATTATCGATATTTTCACGACTAACATTGATAGTCGTACCGTTAAAAGTACCTTCATCAAGACAATACATCAATTGATACTGGTAGTCAATCATCGTTGACGAACAATATTCAGAGAAGTTATGATTAGATTCACATCATTTCTAATAAGGGGGGATTGTTATGAAGCTGTTCCAACCGATAACCATCCATGGAATGAAGGTACCCAACCGCATTGTCTATCCCGCCACTCAATTGAATATGGGATTGAACAACCGGCGTGCCCGCGCTTTTTATGGCGAAAGAGCGAGAGGCGGCGCAGGGCTTATCATCACTGCCGCTACCGCAATCGATAACTTTGCCTGTGAGGAACTATGGGGCGGCGAAGAAGGGCTGGAGGCATTTATCAACCGTGCACATGCGCTCACCGACGAGATTCATCAGATTGGAGCAAAGATTGGCGTCCAGCTCTGGCAGGGGCATCGCTTCCCCCAGGGAAAGGGGCAACAGACTGCCGGTGTGGAAGTCAATCCTGATTCCGGCGACCCGATATCTCCATCGGCAGAAGAGGGAATGCGCGCGCTTACCATTCCTGAAATTGAATCCATCATCTACCGATTTGCCAAAGCCGCCCGCAATGTCCGTAAAGCGGGCTTCGATTGTGTGGAACTGCACGGCGCACATCGTTACCTGCTATGTAAATTTACTAATCCGGAACTGAACCACCGTACTGATAAATACGGCGGTAGTCCGGCAGGGCGAATGAAGTTTGGACTCGATACCGTAAAAGCAGTACGCACTTTTATCGGTCCCGATTTTCCACTTATATTCCGGCTCGGCGCGCTGGAACTGAATGGGGAAATACACCCGGAGAGCATCACCTATGCTCAAGAACTGGAAAAAGCAGGGGTGGATTGCATCGATGTCTCTTCCGGCGGATGGGGAAAATATCCGGTATCACCTACCAAAAGAAAACCGATGGGTACGTTCACTTACCTTTCGGAGCCAATCAAGAAAAAGGTAAATATCCCGGTCATCGCTGTCGGTAGAATTAACACGCCGGAAGTCGCCGAACAAATTCTAGCTAATAAACAGGCAGATCTGGTTGCCATCTGCAGACAGTTGATTTGCGACCCCTTCTGGCCCAAAAAAGTCAGGGAAAACCGTTTTAACGAAGTGGTCACCTGCGAATCATGCAATGTAAACTGCTTCGCCTCTACTTTCAAACGCCGCCTGCCCAAGAACGCGCCGATGTGCAAACATAACGAACGCGTCGGTAAAGAATGGGAAATTCCGGCTACAGAGCAATAAAAAGGTAGGACAGAGCCTGCCCCGTACGCTTGTCCCGTATTTATTACGGGATGATACGGGGCATCCCGCCTGTCCATGATTCCCAATTATCTCCACCTGACCACGATGGACTCGCGCTGGAAAAGTTGTACGGCGATACGCAAGACAATTAAGTCCACAATGGAAATCCCCAATGCCAGCGCCAGCGCTGAAAGTGTGGTAAACCAGATAATTCCGGTAACTTGAATGGCAATCAGCGCCAGTACCGGTACAACTACCAGAACAACCAGATTTTGCGCACCCTTGGCGTCCTTTGCCCTTGAGGAGCCAATGACCCCCAGCAGAAAACTCAAAATAGTGATAGCGGGCGTAAACAGGAACAGGCTGATAAACCAGACCGGCGTCATGACCATATCGAGCAAATATCCCCAGCCCATCGCCCTCACCACCAGCAGGAAAATCCCCGAACAAACCCACGTAACTACCAGAGACGGTATTGCGCCTGCCAGAGCTTTGCCAAGTAGAAGCTCCCATGTCTTCACCGGGGTCGCCAGCAGAGCCTCAAGACTTCCCGATAGTTTCTCATCGACAATGCTGAAAGTAGCCACGCTGACAGAAATCATCACCGGAATTAAAAGCATAAAAAGGCTGAATTGGCTGAGCAGGAGCACCTGAAACTGCTCGCCGCCTGATAGACCTGACACACTTGGGGTGGCTCTCTGGAGATTCGCTAAGGCATTCTGAAAAATCTGGACGTTCAGCGCTGATTCTCCGGCAAAGTTCACCGCCAACCAGACATAGAGTAGCAACTGCCCGATAATCAGTAAGGGCAAAAGAGTAACCAGCAAAGTCGTATTGATATCCGTGAACAGGAATTGCCATTCTTTGAGCAAGATATTAATGATACGCTTGCGGCTCACGTTATTTCCCCTCGTGAATGAGTTTCAAATATATTTCCTCCAGCGGGTGTTCCCTCTCCGAAACTTCGAGGATTCTGCCGCCGGCGTCAACCACTGCCTTTACTAGCTCAGGGCGATTTTTGTCAGGCTCGGCCAGTCCAAGAATGAGCTGGTTGTCTTCCTCTTTGACATCCTGTACAAAGGCAAGTTTTCTGACTGCTTCCGCAATCGTCCTGCCCGGACCGTCCAATCGCACAATCACCTCCCGCCGGAAGAAGCGATGGTGCAGGTTTTGAGTCGTGTCCAATACCAGTAATTTTGTCCGGATAACCGCAATACGATGACACAGTTGCTCGGCTTCCGTCAGGTTATGCGTAGAAAGAAAGATGGTGCGCCCTTCATTGCTGAGTCGTTTCACCATTTCTCTCACTTCCTGCGCCGCTTCCGGGTCTAACCCCGCCGTCGGTTCATCCAGAAAGAGAACTTTAGGTTCGTGGAGTAAAGCTCGCGCCAGTGCCAGACGCTGTTTCATCCCTTTTGAGAATGTGCCCACCCGGCTCTGACGGCGTTCCCACAAACCCATTGTTTTCAGGTATTTCTCCACCTGAGCGTTCACATTTATATTGGAGTAAAAACCGGCGAAGAATTCCAGATTACGCCGAGCGCTCAACTTTTCGTAGAAACCGGGAGTTTCAGTCAAGAGTCCGATAACTTCGTGCAGACTTTCGGTTTCACCATCGGTCCGGCGTCCGTCAATTTCAGCATAGCCGGAAGTAGGAGAGATGATACCGGCCAGCATACGAATGGTGGTAGTTTTACCGGCGCCATTAGGACCGAGGAAGCCCAACACTTCACCTTCCTCAACTTTCAGGCTCAGGTCTTCCACCGCCGTAATCTCACCGAATTTCTTCGTCAGGTTATACGCTTCAATGATTGTCATCTTACTAATTGCTCATCATACCAAAATACATATATTGTGACAATTTTCTTGACAAACCAATCCTGCTATGGTACATTCGTTCTATAATAAGTACTGGTGAGGTAATTGTGCGGAAATTAGGCTTAAATACAACCCGTGAGCGCATCCATCAGTTCATCCATAGTTTTATCGATGAGCGAGGCTATTCGCCCACAGTGCGTGATATTCTCAAAGGTTGTGAAATAAGCTCTACCGCCGTAGTCCAGTATCACCTGGATGTGCTGGAGAAGAGCGGCCGCATCCATCGTGATCCGGAGGTATTCCGTAGTATCAGACTTTCTGAAAAGAAAAATACAATTATGGTACCGCTCTTAGGGACAATCGCCGCCGGTGAACCAATACCTGTACCCAATAGCGATACATGGACAAATCAAGCAGCAGAAACGCTGGAGATACCACAGGATATGGTTGGAAATAAACAGGTCTATGCGCTGAAAGTCAAAGGTCAATCGATGATAGACGCCCTCATCGATGACGGTGATATTGTTTTGATGGAGCAGGCTGATTCCGCTGAAAACGGCGAAATGGTAGCGGTATGGTTGAAAGACAGACAGGAAGTCACCCTGAAAAGAATTTATGTTGAGACGGACAGTGTCCTGCTCAAACCAGCCAACCAGTATTTGAAGCCAATTCAACAGAACCCTGATAATGTGGAAATTCAGGGTAAAGTAATTGGTGTCATCAGAAAACTCTAGATTTGAAAAAATTTCTGACTTATTAAGCCAAGCTGCGGATATTCGCTACGGCGACTCCCCTGTTTTCCCGTGTCAAAAAAAGAGCACAAAATCACCCACTCCGATTATTTAGTTGTATATTTTTTCAGAGGAGTCGCCGTCACAAGGATATTTTAACGTTAACCCGACGCTAACCGTTGGCTTTCATTGCGTTGAAGCACTCGGAGCAATAGACGGGTTTTCCCTGACGAGGCTGGAAAGGTACTTCACAGTCCTTGCCACACCGGGCACAGGTAGCTGTGAACATCTGCCGGGGACCGGCATTTCTTCCGTCAGCTCCGCCTCGCTGTGACTTTCTGTTCTGTCGGCAGGAAAGACAGCGCTTCGGCTCATTAGTGTAGCCTTTTGAAGAGAAGAATTCCTGTTCCCTTGCGGTGAATGTGAATGGATTGCCGCAATCTACGCATGTGATTTGTTTGTCCTGATAGGTCACTGGTAACCCTCCATTAAATAGTATCGACGGTTTCCTCATCAAAATTAAAACCGTTGGCGTTTATTGTACATCAAACATTTATAACTTACAAATTGGCTTGCTGAGGTATGCTATAATACGTCAAAAGAGACAACAGCAGTTATTATCCTCCCCGGAGGTGGAACTTGTCTTATGCCAGGCTTATTGTCAATCCAGCCGCAGGCGCCGGCAGGACCGCTAAAAAATGGCCGTATATTAAACAGCTCCTGAAAAAAATCGGCTTAAAATTTGAACACGACATCACCGAGGCGCCGGGACATGCTATCGAACTAGCCAAGTCAGCAGTCGGCAAGGGTTATAAACTGATTGTCTCCGTAGGCGGCGATGGCACTATTAATGAAATCGTTAATGGGCTATATGTCACCGGCGGCATAAAAGATGTGGAACTGGGCATCATCGGCACCGGCACCGGCAGCGATTATATCCGTACCATCGGTGTCTCCAAACATTATCAGGAATCATGCCAGCATCTTATGAATCCCGTGAAAATGTCGGTGGACCTCGGTATGGTTGAATCACTTGGTAATGGTCAAGCCAATAGGAGATTATTTGCTAATTTTGCAGGGCTAGGCTTCGACGCCGAAGTTGTCAGAGCCACCACCAAAAAATTCAAATCCCTGGGCGGAAAACCGGCATATTTGATGGGTTTACTCAGCACTTTCCTGACTTATAAAAACCATGAAGTTCGTCTGATACTGGACGGGCAGAAGGAAGACAGAAAAATCTGCACCATCGTAATGAGCAATGGCAAATACGGCGGCGGTAGTATGCTCATTGCCCCTGGAGCCGACCCCAGTGACGGCTTATTTGACGTGCTCATTATCGGGAATATCAGTAAACCCGACCTACTCTGCTCACTACCGAGAATTTACCGTGGCACGCATCTCACACACCCCAAAGTCACTTTGAAAAGAGCTAAGGTAGTAGAAATACACTCAGAAGGACATATGTCCATTCAGGCTGATGGAGAACTTCTGGGAGAAGCGCCGGCGCGTTTCACCGTCTTACCATCGGCGCTCAATATTCTCGTCTAAAATTTGCTCAAAAAAGCGTAAGGAGACAATTATGGCTTGGTTAATAGTCGGTATCATTCTATTCATCTTGTTCCTCATCCTCGTACTTTCCTCAGTGTTCACGGTAGAACAGCAGACAGTTGCTCTTATTGAGCGGTTCGGGAAATTTAACCGGTTGGCAGAACCGGGCATACACTGGAGGATTCCCTTCGGCATCGAAAAAGTTGCCTCCCGCCAGAGTATGAGAATAAGGCAACTCGACCTCGCCGTCGAGACCAAGACCCACGATGATGTCTTTGTCATCCTCAAGCTGGCAGTGCAATATTGTATCCCAAGCAAAGATAATGTCTTTGACGCATCTTATAAACTGGCTGACCACATTGTCCAAATGAATAGCTGGGTCTTCGATGTGGTGCGGTCGAAAGTGCCGACAATGAAACTGGACCAGGTCTTTGAAAACAAGGATGAAATTGCGGATGACGTGAAGAAAAACCTGCAGGAAAGAATGGCACAGTACGGCTGGGAAATTGTCAGGGCGCTGGTGAATGACATCGAGCCTGACGCCAAGGTCAAAGACGCCATGAACGAGGTAAACCGCCAACAGCGGTTACAAACTGCCGCAAGCGCTCAGGGTGAGAAAGAAAAAATTCTGGTCATCAAAAAGGCAGAAGCCGAAGCGGAAAGTAAACGCCTTCAGGGCGAAGGTATCGCCAACCAGCGGCGTGCTATCATCAATGGCTACCGTGACTCCATACAGAATTTTCAGGACGGAATACAGGGCGCCAGTGCTAAAGAAGTTATGGATTTGGTAGCCTTGACCCAATATTTTGATACACTGCAATTGCTGGGCGGAGACGCCCGCTCTAAAGTTATCTTTCTACCAAGCAACCCCGGAGCAGCGGGCGATTTCCTGAACCAGATACGCATTGCCTTTGCCTCCAGTCAAGAAATATTACCCGGCGAGGAACCAAAAGAATAATCCCGGTAAACTAATAACCGCTTTGACTCGAATATCCACCGCCTCTTAATCCAGCGGTGGATATTTTTTTGCCCATGGTCTGGCTTTCTCAAAAGCCGCCGCCGCCCTCAAAACACTAGCCTCATCATATTTCCGTCCGATAATCTGGAGTCCAATGGGCAAGCCATCGTCCGTGAAACCACACGGCACCGAAGCAGCAGGCTGTCCGGTGATATTGAAAGGATAGGTGAATGGCATCCAAGCCATCGGGGGAACTTTCTGACCATTGATTTCTTTAGGACCGTAATATGGGACATCGAAGGCTGGCACCGCCAGTGTCGGTGTTAATAAGAGGTCGTACTTCTCAAAAAAGCCCCTCATTTTATTCCAGTATTCCAGATGATTCATCCGCGCCTTCACGTAATCCATTGCCTTAATATCGATGCTTGCCGCCACATAGCGCGCCAGATTCGGGTCAAAATATTTGCCCCAGGTTCCGAGCTTATCATACAGCGAGGCACACATGGCGCCGGCAATCTGTGTGGAAAAAGCCGCTTCCGGACTGCCGACATCAGGATGAGCCGATTCTACTTCACAGCCAAGCGTAGTAAAGACTTTTACAGCAGATTCCGTGACTTTCAAGACTCTTTTGTCGACGATGGCGTAACCAAGATTACTGCTCCACGCTACCCTCATTCCCTTCAAATCGCCTCGTAGCGCAGTTTGATAATGCGGCGGTGTCTGAGGAACAGCGTACATATCACGTTCATCATAACCGGCAATTACTTCCATCATTAACGCCGCATCACGGACTGTTCGAGTAATTGGACCCGTCACCGACAGCCCTTCCCACAAACCCGGAAAACCGGGCCACTGTGGCACACGTCCGAAACTCGGTTTCAAGCCGAATACCCCGCAGAAACTGCTTGGAATGCGGATTGAGCCACCGCCGTCACTGCCGATGGCAATGGGCACCAGACAGGCAGCCATTGCTGATGCCGCACCGCCACTGGACCCTCCGGATGTCTTTTTTACATTCCACGGATTTCTTGTGACGCCGAAGAGCGGATTATTGGTCGTAGCCACCCAGCCGGATTCAGGTGTATTGGTTTTACCGATGACAATAGCGCCGGCATTTTTGAGCCGTTCCACGACAATGGCATCCTGCTCCGGCACGAAGTTTTCATACATTTTGGAACCGCCGGTAGTCTTGATTCCTTTTGTAAACACAAGGTCTTTGATGGACACCGGCACACCATGCAGTTTACCGAGCGGCTCCTTCTTCATTACCTTTTTCTCGGCTTTTTTAGCTTCTTTACGGGCACTCTCGGCAACAACGGTACAGTAGGCATTGATTTTGGGATTAATAGCTTCAATCCGCGCTAAAACAACGTCCATAATTTCTACCGGCGATAATTTTTTTACCCCGATTGCCTTACGCATTTCGGTGGCTGACATACGACAGATTTCCCGATTATCCATTTTCATAACTCCTTCTGACTAATCGGACTGAATTTGCACCAGCATTAAATTGGATTTATTATAGCAATTATCAGACGATTTTCATATTGACGGAATCCAGCCATCCGAATATACTTAATTTATTAAATAAGGAGCAATCATGTTATGAGCAAAAACAAACTATCAGCTATTTTTACATTAATTGTTGCTTTATCTCTTGTAATAACATCTTGCGGAGGAAATGTGAAAAAGACTTATTCAGCAGCGCCACCCATGACTATCGACCAGAACAAAGAGTACACTGCCACCATTAAGACCAACTATGGCGACATCGTAGTGCAGCTTTTCCCCAAGGACGCTCCCCTTGCCGTCAATAATTTCGTCTTTCTGGCACGCGATGGTTACTATGACGGTGTCAAGTTCCACCGCGTGATAAAAAACTTTATGATTCAGAGCGGCGATCCCACCGGCACCGGCTCCGGGGACCCGGGATATGCATTCAATGATGAACCGATAACGCGGGACTATGTTCAGGGCACGCTCGCCATGGCTAACTCAGGCCACAACACCAACGGCAGTCAGTTTTTTATCACTCTGGTCAATATGAGCGGCAGACTATCAAAAGACTATACGATTTTCGGGCTGGTGACCGGCGGCTTCGATGTCGTCCAGAAGATAGGTAATGTCCCGGTGAAAATGGGGCCGGTAGATTCTTCTCCTTCTGTCCCTACGGTGGATGTTCACATCAATACGGTTACAATCACAGAAAAGTGACCTTGTCATACTGAGCGACTTGTCTTGAGTGAAATCGAAGGAAGTGAATGTATCTAGTAATTTGAAGGAAAAGAGGCGGCTCGTATTGTGAGCCGCCTCTTTTTTACATTACATTAAATACTAAAAAGAAAATATCTCTTATTCCCTCGTTTCAAAGGGGGAATAATGTTACTTATACTCGTAGAAACCTTTGCCGCTCTTACGTCCAAGCCAGCCGGCAGTCACCATCTTACTCAATAAAGACGGCGCCGCATACTGCGGGTCTTTCAATTCGGCATACATTGCATTGGCAATGAACAAAGCCGTGTCCAGACCAACTAGGTCTGCCAGCGTCAAAGGGCCCATCGGGTGATTCAATCCCAGATTGATAGCCGCATCGATATCCTCTTTGGTCGCGACACCGCTATCCAGCATACGGACAGCATTCAGCATAAACGGCACTACCAGACGGTTTACGATAAAACCCGGACAATCCTGTGCGATGACCACCTTCTTGCCCATTTTCTCCCCGAACTGTCGTCCGGCGGCAATGGTCTCAGCACTGGTCGCAATCGTCTTTACCACCTCGACCAGTTTCATCAAAGGTACAGGGTTAAAAAAGTGTATGCCGAGCACTTTGTCCGCTCTTTTAGTCATCATTGCCATATCGATAATGGACAAACAGGAGGTATTGGTTGCCAGCAGGGCGCCGGGAGGACAAATCTTGTCCAGTTCCGCAAACAGTTTCTTCTTCAGTTCCAGATTCTCGGTAATGGCTTCAATCACCAGGTCACGGTCGGAGAAATCCGATATTTTGGTTGTACCTTTAATACGACTGAGAATGACATCCATTTCATTCTTGGTCATTTTGCCTTTTTCTACATTGCGGCCAAGAATAGATTTAATGGCATTCAATCCCTTTTCCAGCAGCGCATCATTGGCTTCTGACACCTTGACATCATAGCCGGCTTGAGCTGCAGTTTGGACGATGCCGCCACCCATCAATCCACACCCGATTACACCTATTTTTTTTATTTCCATCCGATTTTACCTCTCCTTTATCATTTCCTATCTTATTTTGAAGTGAGCAAAAATTGACAATCCCCACCAACATTTGAGTATATACAGAAAAACAGATGGTTTTTTTGATACTATCATATGCCCCGAAAGATATCAAGAACGACAATAACAGGGTTAAATTCTCTTTTGGTTGATATTAAGTTTATTTAATCTGGTATTTAATCCAATTTCAACCAAATCAGAACCTAACCAATAACAGGGATATTACTTAGTTTTGGTTTGAATCGGTTTAACCGCAGACTGGAGAAACAGAAAATCAACCATAATTAGGTAGAACCCGTCAATTCCCGATTTGACTAGATTGAGTGTGAGATGTATAGTATATCAGTTATTGCGGAGGTCAATTATGAGTTGGCAAAAAGAAGTTGATGAGCTTCAGCGCAGACGGGAACTGGGCAAACAGATGGGAGGTGCCGAGGGCATCACCAGGCAGCATTCCCGGGGGAAGCTCACCATAAGAGAGCGGATTGACCTGCTTCTTGACCGGGGTTCGCTTCAAGAAGCATGGTGGTTTGTTGGTGGCACCGAGTATGACGAGAATGAGGGTCTAAAAGCATTCACTCCGTCCAATAAGGTTATGGGCTACGGGAAAATCAACGGTCGTCCGGTGTGCTTTCGCGGGGATGATTTCACACTCCTTGGCGGCTCAAGTGACCGATTTAGTCACACTAAGCCACCCGTTTCCATAGAGGAGATGGCACAATCGCGGCGAGTTCCGATGATCAAATTGCTAGATGGAGCAGGGGGAAGTGTGCGCGAGGTAGCGCGAGATACCGAGGCACCTGCGGCTCCTACCCCCAATATGGGCTCCCACCTCTGGAACGAAGAACTAACGGCACAAGTCCCTGTTGTCTCAGCAGTGCTGGGCTCTTGCGGAGGATGGGTTGCGATAACAGCAGTAATGTCACACTGGAGCGTGATGACAAAAAATTCGAGCGAGTTATTTGTCGCAGGTCCTCCTCTGGTAAAAGCAGCGCAAAACATCGATATTACTAAGCAGGAATTAGGTAACTACAAGGTTCACGTTTACAAAAGCGGGGTAATCGATAACCTTGCTGAGAACGAGGAGGATGCTTTTCGTCAGATAAGGCTGTTCTTGAGTTATCTGCCACAAAATGTCTGGCAGTTACCCCCGCGGTCTGAAACTAAGGACGACCCGGAAAGACGTGATGAGGAGTTGCTTTCCATCATACCCAGGGACCGCAAGAAACAATACGACATCCATCGGATAATAAAACACGTTGTCGATAAAGACTCTATCTTTGAGCTCTCTCCATTTTACGGAAGGTCTCTTGTTACTCTTTTCGCACGCATGGATGGCTATCCGGTTGCAATAATGGCTAACGATTGCAAATGGGACGGAGGAGCGCAAACGGCCGCAGCCTGCGACAAGATGACGCGCTTCGTCGATATGGCTGATACCTTCCATCTTCCCGTCATATATCTAATGGATGTGCCGGGTTTTATGATTGGTCCCGAGTCAGAGAAAGAAGGAACGCTACGAAGGTCAGCCCGCGCCCTGTTTGCAGTGGAACAAGCGACTGTCCCCTACGCAACGGTAATATTACGACGCTCTTACGGTGTAGCCGCCAGCGGAGCAAAGCAAGGCCCAGGGCTAAATCCTCATTACGCCTGGCCGTCAGCAGAATCAGGGTCTCTGCCTCCGGCGGGAGGAGTCATGGCTGCATTTCGAAGAGAAATTGAAGCTGCGCCTGACCCGGAAGCCAAGAGGATTGAAATAGAGAATCGTGTTAATCGGCTTAGTTCGGTAATGCGCAGAGCAAATACATTTGGCGTCATGGACATTATCGACCCCCGTGAAACAAGGACACTCCTGTGCAATTTCGTGAGGGATGCACAAGAGATTACAGCTACTCAGCTTGGTCCCAAATCCCGTATCGGGATAAGACCATAGCCTGAATCGGATTGAACACATCCACGAACCTGCCGGCAATCCGGCAGCTTGATTCGTATTTAACTAAACAGTATAACGAGCTTCTCTCCTGTTCAAAGAGCAGCGGCTATCAGACATCGTTTTCGGGTTCCTCGGAAATCCCGCAGTCACAACCACACATGCCACACGTGCCGCACGATGCTCTTTCTTTCTTCGTTAACAGCGAAGGAGCATCCAAAATTACATCGACCACACGTGATAAGCCGGATTTGTCAGAACCCCAGATGAGGTGTATTCTTTTGCCTTCCTGGTCCAGATAGCTATTCACTACCAGAGGTCTTTCAGTGTCTCCACGCCATGCCGGACCCGCGAAGGGGTTGTCCCTGGTGTAGCCCAGTGCATCCACTTCAGCTTGCAGATTACTTAGAGTCCTTCCCGTATCACCATCGAAGGTAAATCCTTTTAGACCCATTAACTTCTGGTTAATATTTTCGGACATATCTCAAATCCTCCTTACCATATTACGACCGCCGGACAAATCCACACGCTAACCCATTAAGAATCTCTAATAAGTTATTTTATATTCTACCGTTCTGTTTGTATGCGACTTCCGTCACAAGAGAAAATAATATTAATCACCTTTCGTTATGTTAACTTAACCGTCTTATTAATTGGTATAACGGCCGCGGTATTCAGGTGGCAAAAGCCCGGCGATATGCGTCATGATTTCGAAGGTCAGACGGGCTGTCTCTTCTTTACTCAATTTGTCGTGAACAGCAGAAAGTGTAAAAGGCTGCCCTATGTTGAGTGTGATTCTCGGTCGCCTGAGAAACCACCTTTTACCTATCAACTGTCCCGTGCCGCTGATACCCACCGGCACGATCGGGACATCACTCTTCACTGCTAGTAACGCCGCACCCGGGTAAGCTTGCCCGAGTTTGCCATCCCCACTGCGCCCACCCTCAGGGAAGATGATAAGTGTCTGACCACGGGCAAGAAGCTCCAATGCCCTCCGTCCGGCGCGCCTGTTGAGCCTGCCCTTAGCTACAGGAAAAGCTCCGGATTGTACCGCCAGCCAGCCTATGAAGCGTGAGTGAAAGAGCTCTTCCTTAGCCATGAAATAGACCTTGCGTCCCAGGCTCACCCCGAGCAGAGGCGAATCCAGCAGGTTGACATGATTAGCCACCACGATACAAGCGCTGTGCTGCGGAACATTTTCTCTTCCTGTAACCCGGCAGCGTAATAAAAGTCTGGAAAGTAACGATATGCTAAAACGAAAGAAGTAATAGAACATCGTCCGTTATTATATCATATGACCCTGCATCCAGGGGCAATTATTTTGTCTTCAGAAATTCCCAGGTGTCTAAAATTGCCTCAGCGCCATTCATAATTCCCTGAATAAACTCTTGCACTGTAGGAATTTTATCAACAGCGCCAGCAGCAAACGAAGCGGCAAGGCTCCAGTCCCTTTCCGCCGGTTGCACTATTCCCTCGGTCGGCCGCACTGGAGTGCCCGGTATCATCACCCTCTGGCGGAGTTCAGGACTATCCGGCGTCAGGTTGATAATGCCTTCTTTCGATGAGTTTTTAATAGGACACTCACTGGTTGCCAGAAAAGCCGTGCCCATCATTATCCCATCCGCTCCCATCCCCAGGGCTGCCATAAACCCATGCGCATCGCCGATACCGCCGGATGCGACCAGCGGGACATTAATGTTACGTCTCCCCCACAGGATTGTCGTCATAGTTGGCAACTGGGTAGGGTTCTTTATTCCCGCACCCTCCAGTCCCACCAGAATTATTGCTCCGGCACCCACCTCCACCGCATGAACAGCATCCTTGACCCTGGCAGCTTTATGCATCCACGGTAACCCGCTAGCTTTGATACGTGGTGCTAGCGCATCCGGTTTATAAACAGATGTCTCTATAGGTATTCTCTCTTCGATGCACACTGTCAGCATTTGCTCGATTTCAGGACAAATGCCAATGCTCAAATTAACTCCGAAAGTCCCGGACGCTCCTGAACAGGCTTCCTTGCATTTTCTGATGTCTTCTTTTAGTTTTTGCGGAGTCCCGGAAATGGATGCGGTAATGGTGCCGTGAGCCCCGGCATTAGCAACCGCAGCAGCGAATTGCCAGCCACCCAGCTTTGCCATAGCGCCTTGCATGATAGGATACTTACAACCAAGAAATTCCGTGATACGTGTCTTCCATTCCATCCTCTATTAGCCGTCCTTTCTCTTTGGTCTGCTGGTAGTAAAAACAGGGTTATCCATTGGTGCACTGAACAAGCTCATAGTTCTTGTCAGCACACAGCCACATCGGCTGGTTATTTGTAACAACACCTGATAAGTCATCACATCAGGCATAAAGAGCGGGATACAGGATTCGAACCCGCGACAACCTGCTTGGAAACATTCACCAGAGGATACCCCTGCCTTTAGCTTTGCAACTATAATAGCCGCCGGATTGGCAGGTGTTTCGGGAGACAGCGAGGCAAGCAGCTTTTTTGTATTGGGATTATTGCTTGCAGACATGCCTCAATCTTCTTCCTTTTCAGCTTTTTTGATACTATCATATGCCCATAAAGATATCAAGACAGACAATGATGGCTGCATTATTCTTTGATTTATCACCTATTGGCACCGAAGGCAATACTTACTGCAATAACGAGATAACAAATGGTACCGCTATTTGAGGTATATCGGATAAACAACAGAACACGCTTATAACTTCATGAAATGGTTTCCCAAAAATGAGTGATTGTTTTGTTCTGGCTAAGTAGTCCAGTTTGAACACAGACCCAGCCTTATGTTAGTCTAGAAATATAGATATAGTGTGTGCTTTCTGGAACTACAGCCTTCATCTTTCAAACTACTTGAAAAGGAATCGTGTCAATTATGGGTACCGTCTCTCCCGATGTAAACAGTCATACAACTTCCAACGGACGAAAAGCGCTTGACGGAGTAAAGGTCATCGAGTGGTCGCAAATGGTTGCGGGGCCTTACTGCGCCAAGCTCCTAGCCGACCTCGGCGCTGATACCATTAAGATAGAAGACCCCGGTGGTGATGAGGCACGTAAGCGGGGACCCTTTCTCCACGATGAAGCGGATCCGGAGAAGAGCCTCCTTTTCCTCTATCTGAACACAAACAAACGGGGTGTCACACTGGACGTGCACAGCCGTACCGGAAGAGAGAAGTTCATCGAATTGATACGTTGGGCTGATATCTTTATCGACGACCATCTGTCCCAGTCCCTCGCTGAGTTGAAACTTGATTACGCTGAACTGAGCAAGATTAATCCGGCTCTCGTGATGGCTTCTATTACTCCCTTCGGGCAGAGCGGACCTTACAGCAACTATAAAGCCTACCCACTAAATATCTGGCATGGCGGCGGTCTGGGTTATCTAAGTCCGATAACGGAGGGAATACCCATTCCTCTTAAACCCGGCGCTTATTGGAGTGAGTGCGCCTGCGGTCTCGTTGGGGCAGTTGGCGTGGTGGCAGGATTGTATCATATGAGAGAGACAGGCTGTGGGCAACTCGTCGATGTTTCAAAACAAGAAGCCATCATGGGTTTAGCGAGGGTGCAACTTGACCGCTATCCTAATGAAGGCGTGGTGCAAAACCACGCTGGATTTCCCAGGAAGGGACCTGCTCTCGTCCACTGTAAAGACGGCTATATGGTGTACTCCGGCACCCAGCAACACGAATCGAAGGCGCTGATACAGTTTATTTCTGGAACAGATACCAATAAATATGAGAAATTTCTTGATGAAGATTTCCGCGAAGATCACTGGTTGGAATTGAAAGATAATATTTCGAAGTGGATGGAGGAATACCCCAAGGACTGGCTCTATCACCAAGGACAGGCAGCTGGCGTTCCAATTGCGCCGGTGATGACAGTTGAGGATATAGTGAAGTCAGCCCAGTCCACAGCAAGACAACTCTTTATCAAGGGCGTTCATCCAGTGGCTGGAAAATTAATTTACCCGGCTTCTGCCTGCCGCTTTTCAGCTTCGCCAGCGAGTATAGAGCGGGCAGCACCGCTGCTGGGCGAACATAACACGAAAGTATTTGAGAAACCATTGGCACCCAATATAATAAACACACCGAAACCAGACAAGAAAGTCGGGCGTATCCTCGAAGGGATAAGGATAGCCGACTTCTCCTGGGCTTGGGCCGGCTCGCACGCCACAGAGCTTCTGGCATTTCTTGGTGCCGAAGTCATCAAGATTGAGAGTATGAACCGGATTGATATGGTCCGCAAAATGTCTTTCACGACAGGCCAGAAATTTACCGGTGTTAACTCTTCCAGCGTCTTCAATGGACTTAATCTGGGAAAACTCAGCATCAAACTTAATTTGAGCAAGCCAAAAGGCATAGAGCTGGCTAAGAGAATCGTGGGTATGAGCGATATCGTTATGCAGAATATGCGTCCGGGAGTCATGGAAAAACTCGGCTTGAGCTATGATACACTCAGGGCAATTAAGCCGGACATCGTTTACCTGTCATCTTCCACACGAGGTAGTATCGGACCGGAGAGGAACTACTCCGGTTACGCTCCTAATTTTGCGGCTTTAGCCGGCATATCTTACCTTTGCGGTATGCCTGACGGCGAACCTTGCGCTATGGCAGGAGAAATCGACATTTTGAGTGCTGTTTCCTCGGCTTTTGCTCTCCTGGTTGGGCTTAATCACCGCAAGATGACCGGGGAAGGACAGCACATCGACCTTTCCTCTACCGATTCCTCCAGTGTACTCATCGGGGATGTCATTATGGACTACATGGCAAATGGCCGTGTACAGACGCGGTGCGGTAACCTCGACGAAGCTATGGCACCCCACAACTGCTACCGGTGTAAGGGTGAGAATAAATGGGTTAGCGTCGCTGTGGCTACGGATGAAGAATGGCAGGCGCTATGCAAGGTGCTGGGCAATCCTGACTGGAGCCGGCAAGAGCGTTTCCGTACTGCCCCATTACGCTGGCAGAACCAACTGGAACTGGACAGGTTATTTGAAACGTGGACAATGAATCACACCCATTATCAAGTCATGGAGAAACTCCAGACGGCGGGAGTGGCAGCGGTTCCTGTCTTTGATGCGGAAGAAATTTATAAAGACCCGCATACGCAACAGCGCCATTGCTGGACACAGGTCTCACATCCAGTATTGGGTCCGCAGATGGTCCTCAGGCCGGCATGGCAATTATCTGCCACGCCGA
>JAQTPO010000137.1:0-1566 GCA_028712845.1 Dehalococcoidales bacterium
GGCTTTGCCAACCCCTTGTCCTGAGCCGGTGACAACTGCTACTTTACCTTTTAAGTTGTTGGGCATATTTCCCCTCCGAGCATATTTTGTTTTATGAACATGAGCAGCTAACAGTATAGCAATAATTTGGGCATTCGTCTAAGGAATCGAGGAGGTAATTGCACAATAATGATGTTAAAGCGGGTACTTGTAGCTTTTAGATTTGGATTGTATACTACGTAATACAATCGGAGGTGTGAAGTGAAAGCTTTAGTAGTCTATGATTCAGCCTATGGGAATACGGAGAAAATTGCCAGAGCCATCGGTAGTGCCATTACCGGCGATGTTAAAACGCTCCGCGCGGGTGAAGTGAATCCGTCCGATTGGGCATTACTGGACCTTCTTGTCGTCGGTTCTCCGACCCAGGGGGGCAAAGCGACGCAGCCTGTCCATGATTTTCTGAACAAACTCCCGGAATCTGCCGTTAAAGGGAAAAATGTGGCGGTATTCGATACCAGAATGACAGCGAAATGGGTCAGCATTTTCGGCTATGCCGCCGGGAAAATCGCCGATAGTCTGAAAAAGAAGGGCGGGAATCTTATTTTGCCCCCTGAAGGCTTCTATGTCACAGGTGGTAAAGGACCGTTGAAAGAGGGAGAACCGGAGCGCGCTGCTAGTTGGGCGAAAAAGTTAGCCGAAGGGAAAAAGTAGCATACTCGCCAGTATCGATGAAGTAGAAAGCTACTGCCTCTGAATAAAGTATCGTCTGATTTCAATAACCGGCGCCGGCATCTGACAATCGTCGAATTTGGTTCTGCGGTTATCCGTTTCAATATACAGGGTATCATCTATCTTCCTAAGTTTGCCCAGTGTAGGCATTCCATTTAACCGGCAGGCAATGACTTTACCTGTATCCATTTCCCCTTCTCTATCGATAATGACAAGGTCTCTATCGCTTACCATCGGTTCCCACTGCGTGCCGCTAATCCGGTAAGCCTCTAATTTCCGTCCGATGGCGTATCGTTTGGCTCGAAATATATAGTCAACAGGGACAGGATACCGGCCTGCTTCAAAGGGGTAGTCTTCCCAGTTGTACAATGATATTGAGGCGGGTTGTATTGCCTTCAGATGTTCGATTATATCTTCCGCCGTTTCTGCACGGCGTTGAATTGTGTTGATATTTTTGACATAACCTGCCGCTTCATAAAGCTCTTCGAGCGGGATATTAAAAGCAGTGGACAGTTTAAGAAAAACATTCGCAGAAGGATTTGCCACTAAGCCGACTTCGATGCTGGCAAGATAGCCTCTCTTGATGCCGCTGCGTAGGGCTAACTCCTGCTGGGTCCAATCTCTCCCTGCCCGGAGCGCTTTCAGTTTATCGCCAAATACTGTGCTCATCTTGTTGGTATATTAACAATAGATGAAGGATATTGTCAAGTTGTCTCAAAAATTGATGCCTGAGTATATTGACAAATAACCGATATGATGTTAGTATAGTGGCAAAAGATGCAATATTATTAGCAATTAACGTTTGACGATAACAGGAGGTGGGGGAAATGTTCTGGAAGAAAAAGCAAACAACTACGA
>JAQTPO010000137.1:1666-4873 GCA_028712845.1 Dehalococcoidales bacterium
AGTATATTGACAAATAACCGATATGATGTTAGTATAGTGGCAAAAGATGCAATATTATTAGCAATTAACGTTTGACGATAACAGGAGGTGGGGGAAATGTTCTGGAAGAAAAAGCAAACAACTACGAAAGAAGCTAAGTGCCCGCACTGCGGCGCTGAATGTTACGATGCACAGGGACTTGAAAGGCATGTAAGCTGGGTCCACAAGGAAGAAAAGCAGACTGTAAAGTAGTGAGATATCTTTTATCGTAGCTAGCCGGATATGGTTTAACATGGCGAGACGGTTAGTATGTGCTACCATGTAAACAAAGAGGAATTATCCTGTTTTCTATATTCGTGTGTTTTACTTCTTCCCGCTGTGTTTCAGCAACCAGTATTCCAGACCGTCCACCAGCGCCAGCCAGCTTGCCTCGATGATATTCGTGGAGCTACCCACCGTGTGCCACTCTTCTGTGCCGTCAGTGGATTCAATCAGGACGCGCACCTGTGATTCCGTGCCGGTGCTCTCTGCCAGAATACGCACTTTGTAATCGATGAGTTTGACCACTGCCAGGTCGGGGTAGAACTGGAGGAGCGATTTGCGTAGGGCCGCATCCAGAGCATTAACGGGACCATTGCCCTCGGCGGCGGTGTGCATCAATTGTCCGCCAACTTTAACCTTGACCATTGCCTCGGAGAGCATTTCTCCGGTGTCTTTACGTGTCGAAGGTCGCCGTCTCTTTTCTACCACCACCATAAAGTCCACCAGTTCGAACGGCGGCTTGTAATCAGATTGAGAGCGTCGTACCAGCAGGTCGAAAGACGCCTCTGCATTGTCGTACTGAAAACCGTGACTTTCCTGCAGTTTGATTTGTTCCAGCAGTTTTTTGGCTTCTATGCCCTGTGCAGGTACATTCAAGCCGCGCTCTTTTGCTTTGTAAATGATATTCCGCTTGCCGGATAGCTCGGAGACCACCACTCTTAGACGGTTGCCCACTTTCGCCGGGTCGATGTGCTGATAGGCATCCAGCCACTTGGTAACACCGGAGACGTGATAGCCGGCTTTATGGCTGAAAGCGCTGCTGCCCACGTAGGGTAAAGAGGCTTCCGGCGGCAGGTTGGCGGCTTCGCTGACGAAACGGGAAACATCCGTCAGTTTGGCTAATCGAGCGTTAGAAATACAATTGATACCCATTTTCAGCTTTAGATTGGGAATAATACTGCAAAGGTTAGTATTGCCGCAACGCTCTCCGTAGCCATTGATAGTGCCTTGTACCTGTACCGCACCGGCTTTTACAGCGGCAAGCGTGTTTGCCACGGCGACTTCACTGTCGTTGTGGGCATGAATACCTAATGGGACACCGGTAGCTTTCTTCGCAGCTTGGACCGCCTGTGTCACTTCCTCAGGCAGAGCGCCGCCGTTGGTATCGCAGAGCACCAAGCAGGATGCGCCGGCTTTGGCGGCAGTCGTCAGACACTGCAGGCTATAGTCAGGATTATGCTTGAAGCCATCGAAGAAATGTTCGGCGTCAAAAAAGACCGCCATTCCCTTGTTTTTCAGGAACCGGATGGAATCGGCAATCATCTTCAGGTTTTCTGCCGGCGTGGTTTCCAACACCTGTGTGACCTGAAGGTCGGAGCTTTTCCCTACCAGACAGGCGTATTTGAGCCCCGTTTCCAGCATAACGAGCAGATTAGAGTCTTTTTTCGCGCGAATATCGGCGCGGCGGGTACTGCCGAAGACGACCAGAGAGGCGTTCTTCAGTTTCAGTCCCCGGGCTTTTTCAAAAAACTCGGCGTCTCTTGGGTTGGAGCCGGGCCAGCCGCCTTCGATAAAATGGATGCCCAGATTGTCCAGTCGCCGGGCAATCTCCAGTTTGTCCACGACGGAGAAGGACACGCCCTCTTTCTGTGAGCCGTCCCTTAATGTGGTGTCATATAGAAAAATCTTCGGCAATTTTAGCCCTCGTTCTCTTTTGTCATTCCGTTCCCATAGCGAGGTATGGACAAGACTTGATACGGAATCCATAGTAATCTTTCTGGATTCCAGCTTCCGCTGGAATGGACAATCTGTTATTGGTGACTATCATATATATCCGTTTCTCTCAAAGACGCTGAATTTTATACTCTCCCGGCAATCAGGTCGCCCATTTCTTTCGTGCCGACCTTTTTCATACCGTCCGACATAATATCATAGGTGCGGTAGCCGTCATTAAGCACGGCAAGGATTGCATCTTCAACCGCCTTAGCTTCTTTCGATAAAGCTAATGAATAGCGCAGCATCATCGCGACACTCATAATCGTGGCGATGGGGTTTGCCTCATTACGTCCGGCGTGCTTGGGGGCGCTGCCGTGAATCGGCTCGTACATACCGGAGACCTTTGTGCCTTCGATGGGGGTGCCGGCGATACTGGCAGAAGGTAACATCCCCATCGAACCAGCCAGCATCGAGGCTTCATCGGTGAGAATATCCCCGAAGGTATTTTCCATCACTGCGACATCGATTGACCGCGGGTTTTGAATCAGACGCATCGCGCAGGAGTCAACCAGCTGGTTCTCTACTTCAATATCCGGGTAGTCTTTGGCAACTTCTGAAACTACCTGCCGCCATAGCCTGGATGACTCCAAGACATTGGCTTTATCCACGGACATCAATCTTTTGCCGCGGCTTCTCGCCAGTTCAAAGCCAACTCTTGCAATGCGGGCAATCTCCTGTTCGGAATAGACCATCGAGTCCACAGCGCGGCGTCCGCGTGTGGTCGTATAGCGTCTCTTCGGACGTCCGTAATACAGACCGCCGGTCAGTTCACGCACTACTATTAAATCTACCCCTCTCACAACTTCCGGCTTCAGATTTGTGTGGTCTGCCAGCATGGGGAGCACTTTGACGGGGCGTAGGTTGGCGTACAGTCCCATCCCTTTGCGTAATGCCAGCAAGCCGTCTTCCGGACGGACTTTATTCAGCGGGTTATCGTATTTCGGTGAGCCGACCGCGCCCAGCAGGACGGCGTCCGCTTTGATGCACTCGTTGAGCGTCTCTTTGGTTAATGCTTCGCCGGTAGCATCGATGGCGGCGCCGCCAATCAATTCATTTCTCAGGGCAAAGGTATGGCCGTATTTCTTGCCGATTGCTTTCAGTACTTTGACCCCTTCATTGGCGACTTCCGGCCCGATGCCATCGCCGGCGGTAACTACGATTTTGAATTTTGCCACTTGTTTAACTCCTGTT
>JAQTPO010000138.1 GCA_028712845.1 Dehalococcoidales bacterium
CTAACTGGTACATACAGTACGGGTCGGAAAACTTTTTCGAGAACTGCCCTAGCTGGAAATAACCGTTGCGCGGGCAATTTTCGTGGACACGCTTACCGAAGAAATCAAGCGGTCTCCCATCGGCATCTAACTCTACAGATACTAGTCCACTGATAAGTATTTTAGCTACCGTGCCGACAAACCAATCGGGATGGGTAGGACAACCAGGCACATTGATAACAGGTGTCTTAATACCTGCATCGGCAAATACCTTTGTTACGCCAACACAACCGGTGGGGTTCGGTTCTGCCGCAGGAATACCTCCATAAGCCGCACATGTTCCCAGGGCTATTACCGCCATAGCGTCTCTACCGAGGCTTTTCAGATGCTCCAGTCCGGTTATCCCCTTACCGTTTTCCTCACCAATCTCGCAATAAACGCCGTCATCTCTGGTAGAAATCGCACCTTCAAACACTAAAATATAACCGCCTGTCATTGATGCTGTCTCTTTCAGTGCTTCCATCGTTTTTTCCCCTTGTGCTGCCATGATGGTTTGGTGAAAGCGTACACTGAGATGTTTGCCCGGCACTACTTCATCTACCAGAATATTTCTGATACTGGGACTCAAGGAATTAAGAACACTGACAGAACACCCGCTGCAAGAACCGGTTTGCATCCAGATAATAGGAATCTCTGTTGTGCCACCAGCCGCAGCAGATACCTTTGATTCGTTTGTGTCAAATTTAGTAAGACCGATGTACACTAAACCTACCGATGCAGCGGATATGGCGGATAGTTTTAAGAATTCACGGCGGGATATGTCCTTACTGATTGTCATTTTTTACACCTCTTTACGAAGATTTAAACTGAACAGAACATAGTAAACCACCACTGCTTAAATAAAAAACGGGAAACCTGAAAAACGTTTTTGGAATTTTGCATCTAACCTTGCTCTCACACGGAAAGGATAAATTGTTATTATTTTAGATAACAACAAATACTCAACAATGGGCTAACTGCTAAGAATCGCATTGTGAGGGCAATGTCACAAAAACAAAAAAGACGTCTTTTTATTCAAACAAACGTCTTCAAAGGCATCCACGCCTTCTCATTTTACTCTCCTTTCCAAACATGGGAGGCCCAGGTGTTTCCACCGGAACCCTCGGTCCCGATTTTGCCGGGACACCGGCTGAGTCACCATACCTGGCGGTTTAGGTGAAACAGCTCGAAGATTCAAATATTTTATTTACCATTTTCACTATAAGATAGGAGGTAAGTTCCCGTCAATACTGTTATTGGCGTATTCACCATCCTGACGCTTACCACATGATGAATAGCAGGATACAGGACAGAAAAAGGGGAGAAAAGTATCGGCAAAGCTGGTTATAATTTCTCGCTGGTAATGATTTCTCGAACGATGCGAGGGATGTTTTTTTCTACTTCCGGAGTGCATTTCTCTCCGAAGTTTTTGTTGTCCTCGACTTCAATACCGTAGATGCTGAGTCTGGCAGGCATTTTATAGCCGAGCTTATGCCCCAGTTCAAAAGCCATCCTGATATCAATACCGTGAGTAGAGCAAAAATTCCAGGAGGGGTCTATCTGGTCGAGAGTTAATTCATAAAGCGTACCGGGTTTATCGTGCCCCGTTTTTACCGAGTCGATGATGATGACCTGCTCGTAACCGGTAATCAATTCCAGTAGAATCAGCCCTGCTTCCGCCGTCTCGATTACAGTTAATTCGGTTTTTGCCTCTTTTAACAAATGAGCAACCCTGAATCCAACCGCATCATCGGTCAGAATCGGGTTGCCCACTCCAATGACAAGTGTGTTCATTGCTGAACTAACTTACAGCAACGACTTCTTTTACTTCGGGAATTTGCTCTTTGAGAACCCGCTCAACGCCCATCCTGAGCGTCATTGTGGACATCGGTCAACCGACGCAATGACCGGTCAATCTCACGCTGACCGTGCCATCCTTGACATCCACCAGTTCGATATCGCCGCCGTCCGCCTGCAAGGCAGGTCTGATTTGATTCAAGACAGCTTCTACTTTCTCTTTCATCAATGTCTCCTGTAACTGGAGTTAACCTATATACATAACAATAACAGAAGTAAGAGGAATGGCGCAAATCATTCAGAAATTGATGTATCGTTCCAGAGTCAACGAAGGACTGTCATCACTAAAATTTACTCGCGCAAGACAAAGCATCGGCCCATACGCAGAGACATCTAATCTAAAACTATCCCTTGCGTTCTTTTTTATTACTGGATGGTCAAAGAATTTTGGACCAAGCTGATATTCAACACTTTCCACTTTTCCTTGTGTTAAAGGGCCGTCACCATGTTGACACAAACTAATTGCAATATCTGCAAGCTGTCCAGGAGTATGAGAAATCCGCCAAGTGTGTATTAAGAATATTCCTTTGTTCTGCTCATATATTTGAATACGCCTATGTTCACACTCTTTCCAAGATCCATTATCTCGACCAGTTAACTTCTCTTTTGTCGTTGTTTTTGTGGTATTCTCTGCATTGAAGCCTTTGAAAGTATTGTTCTGCTGTTTCAAATATTCAGCATAATATGAATCTCCTAAAAGCTGAGCGCGATATTTTGTTTGCATCATGAATATAAGAAAAATGAATAACGGCACAATTGCGACTGCAGTGATACCAAATGTAACTCGAAGCCAAGGTGGATTCGTAATACATACTGCTGCGCTTATGAAAGCACCCACAAGGAGGATAAGCCCAGCAATCCAAGTCGCAAGTAATTGGAACGGTCTAGTTATTTTGTGAGGTTCAATTTTAGTATCTGTCATTTTATTCTCCTAACATGACACGAGACTACGTATACACACGTAATGATTCCCTTTACTTCCCCACATTGCAACTTCTTAGAAAAATAGGAGATTACTTTTGTCGCAGACGCCGGGTGAGTTCATCTTTGGAAAGATTATTCCAGAGGCTGACATTGCTGATAATATCGTTTAGGGTACCTTTAGCAATGACTTTACGCGCGGAAACAGTAATATTATGCTCACCTGAATTGGTAACTTTCTTCAGACGGATATGACTGCCTCTTTGTCTGATTGCTTCATACCCCAGCGATAGAAGCAGTTTTACTACATCGGCACCACTAACTTGCGGGAGCTTTGGCATCTTCCAGTCTCATCTCGGATAGAGTCAGGATAGTAAGCGGTTCGTCAGTTTCATCGAAGTGGAGAGATACCGCCTCTTTGATATTCTGGTAGAGTTCATCTAATGTCTTACCTTGAGTAAAAATGTCTTCTCCAATGCCACGGGCGCACCAGAACTCACCATCAAAGTAGGTTTCTATTTTTACTAACATATTTTCACCTCCACCCCTCACGCCTTTGCCCCTATTATATCTTTATCTTTGGGGTACAGGAAATGCAAAACAAATTCTCTTACACCAGATTCTTGGCTCTCGGGCTGATAAGTTCGCCTTTCGTTGCTATCTTCTCCTGAATCGCAGTCTGCGCCGCCACTAATTTGGCAATGGGCACCCGGAACGGAACTGCAGCTAACATAGGTTACCCCGATTCTGTGCGCACCTGGGAGGATTGTCATATAGAGGCATTTAATGGTAAATTGAATTTAGTCGGTACTGGTAAACTCGTGGTTAAATTAATTACCAAAAACTAAAATTAACCAACTAAAGGAGTGCTATCTATGACAAAATATGTGTATAGCTTCGGCGGCGGGTCCGCAGAAGGTAAAGCCAGTGACAAGAACCTATTGGGAGGAAAGGGAGCAAACCTGGCGGAGATGTGCTCACTAGGTATCCCCGTTCCGGCGGGTTTCACCATTAGCACTGAGTGCTGTACTGCCTATTATGCCGGTGGTTGTAAACTCCCCGACGAGTTGACCAACCAGGTTCTCGCCGGGCTGAAGAAGATCGAACTTACTATGGGGATGAAATACGGGGACGCTGTCAATCCTCTTCTAATCTCCTGCCGTTCCGGTGCTCGTTCCTCCATGCCCGGGATGATGGATACAGTCCTCAATGTTGGGCTCACCACTACCACTATCCCCGGCATGACCGCCAAAACTAATAATCCACGTTTTGTCTGGGATTCCTACCGCCGTTTGATCATGATGTATGCCGACGTAGTCATGGAGAAGGCCGAAGGGCTTGAGCCAGTTATGGGAAAAGGTATCCGCAAGATCCTGGATGAAAAACTTGACGAGGTTAAGCGTGTTAAGGGATGCAAATCGGACACAGACATGGACGCCTCTGAGCTCAAAGCTCTCTCCGAGGCATTCAAGGTATTAATCACAAAATACCTCGGCAAACCATTTCCTGACGATCCCATGGCGCAGCTCTGGGGCAGTATTGCCGCCGTCTTCAAGAGTTGGAACGGCAAGAAGGCCGTCTCCTACCGCCGGATTGAAGGAATCCCGGATGACTGGGGCACCGCTGTCAACGTCCAGGCGATGGTCTTTGGCAACATGGGTGATTCTTCTGCTACGGGAGTCGCTTTTACCCGTAACCCAGCCACCGGCGATAACAAGTTCTATGGTGAATGGCTTGTGAACGCCCAGGGTGAGGACGTTGTGGCAGGGATCCGTACCCCAAGCCCGATCAACGACGAGACAAAGAACGAGCAGAACAAACACCTTTTGAGTATGGAGCATATTATGCCCACGACCTACAAGGAACTCGACGCCATCCGTACCAAGCTCGAGCAACGCTTCACCGATATGCTCGACATTGAGTTCACCATCCAGGAAGGAAAACTCTGGATGCTCCAGTGTCGGGTTGGCAAGCGTACAGGCACCGCCGCACTTAACATGGCAATCGACATGCTCGATGAAGGACTCATCGATGAGAAGACCGCCGTGATGCGTGTTGAGCCCAAG
>JAQTPO010000139.1 GCA_028712845.1 Dehalococcoidales bacterium
GCTCGCTGATTTGTGATAGAATTTCTTGCGGCTGAAATCTCGGGGCGTAGCGCAGCCTGGTAGCGCACCTGAATGGGGTTCAGGTGGTCGTCGGTTCAAATCCGACCGCCCCGACCAGAAAATTAGCTTCATAATCACCCAAAAACCACTCCCTGAAAATACCGAGCGAGCGTTTTGTAAACACTTTGTAAACAATCCTCAGTCTCATTATTAACCGGATTACCCGATGGTCGTTGCCACACCATGTCTTAACTTCTTGCCTCTCGGACCGCCATCTCGCGGGTTAAGTAGAAACAATCAAGTGGCGGCGTTACCCTGAATGTGGCGGGGTGATATCCTGACATAATGGGCTGTGCTACAGTTGCAGACTCGAAAAGCTACGCCAGAAGAAACGTAAGTACCGCTGGGATTGATATGCTTTACCTTTTGCGCCCCGAAACAGAGGTGCGGTAGGTAGCGTAGATCTGAGAGGCCTGATTTATTCCATCATTTTATATAGAGGCTTAGCGTTTGGAGCAAATTCGGGTTTGCTCATTCCATCACGAAATTTATTGTTTTATCATTAACATTTATGGTGTATGTCTGACCTGAAATGAAGTCTGTACCCAAGTTCACGTTCTTTTCGAAGTAGCTATAGATCTGGGTACAAATTGCATCCTTGGGGCGTGTTGTGGTCACTTCAATGTTAATAGTATTGCCACTCCGAACCGTTGTAAGATTATGGAAAGTCGTATATCCATCGGAAAGGCCTCCTTTGATGTAGACAAATACCTGTGGAGGGAAGGATTCGGCAACACGCACATCAACCTCGTGAATAGGCGCCGGACTAATTATCTGCTCGGGTAAGCTTGTTAAAGTCGGAGTAGGTTCCGGAGTCGTCGCGGTTGGAGTTGTTATTACTGGGCCAGCGCATGCGTTAAATAACACCGCGATTACGCTTATGGCGACCATCCCTATAACATTTATTCTTTGTTTCATATAAGTTTAATTATTGAGGTGCCTAATTATATTCACATTAATGTAAAAAGAGCTTGGGGTTAGTTAAGGGTACTATCACTAGTCTAACACAAGACGTTAGATTTGGCCACACACGAAACGCAGAGCACGTCGTTGTGTTCATGGTTTGTCATCTTAATCAGTAGGGCGCCAATACTACTCCTGCGGATACAGTACCAGCCGTTGAATGTCGATTTCAGTGGACGTGCCCATAAGCAGGGCCGTACCCTTAATGATAACTCCTTTACATTTTACTGCTGCAACCATGGATAAGCTGTCGTATTTTTCTGTTAATTTGTCAGCACATTACCTCGTTCACAGGTAGGGCTGTTTTAAAACAGCCCTACCTGTGAAAAGAACAACTAGTAGTCTACCCCTTGGATATAAGTCCTGACAGCAGAGGGAAGCGGTACGAACACATCAGGCCGCATCATCTCGTTGTCCTCGTGGTCCGTGATGTGACAATGCCAGACGTAGACGCCAAGTTTCTGGTCGGCAATAGGCGCATCGGGATTCACTGGGGCACTGGGATTGAAGGTAAAACTGCCTACTGTTCCTAGAGGAACGTCCTGGGGCGCGATGCGTACCGCGATACGGGTCTTTTCGCCGGGATGCATGATAACCGTGTCTTTCCAGCCAGCTTCATAGGTCAGAGGTGGTTTAGGTAATCCTAACATCACAGCGTCTGGGTTACCGCCCAGGGCTCGGGGATTTCCCGTGAAATAGTTGAGCGGTGGACCATAGCCAGGAATGTAGGCATTACCCGGGAAGGCCATGTTATAGGTCATCATGTACGCATTCATGTCAAACGCCTGCCGGTCTATAAGCTGGAATTGTACACCGTGCAGGTGGATGGGGTGGGAGTCCATTGTTAGGTTGATAATCTCCCATACCTCCATGTCTCCCTCCTCGGGGAACTCTGTAAGCCAGTTACCATTCACTTCGGTTGAACCGTCTATGGGCATCATATCTGGCCGAATGCCCATCCACTTTGAATTATTTACCAGAGCTTCAAGTGGACCGCCCGCACCGACCACCTCGTTTAAAGTCAGTAACCGGGTCACATCCACATTAGTTATGCTAATGGCAGGTCCGCCAGGCGCTCCCGGTAAACGTACAATTGTCTGAGAACCGGTGCGGATAGGAGTCAGAGTGGCCGGATTATAGCTATTGTCGACCGGTGCATTCGCAGTGACGCGGAACTGCATAATGCGGCCATCGGTGCTCGCTTTCGGGTTGCCATTGACTGTTGGTGCGGTATTACGTAGTATCAGGGTCGTTCCGGCTGGAATGCCAGCGAAGTCAATGATGATTTCGTAGCGCTCGCCGGGCATCATCATAAGGCTCTTCTGAACGCCGGCTTTTACCTGTGCTCCGGTAGCATTGGGGTCAATGAGGGCTGGCGCATCAAGATAGCCGCCATCAGTACTGATAACCCACATTGGATATTTCACTCCGGAAGCTTGATCCTGAAGGAACATATCATATGCGCGAGAGTTGGAGCCGTTAATCGCGTAGAAACGGTAGCGCTTCTGATCAACATTCAGATAAGGCCAGACCTTACCGTTAGCGATGATGGTATCACCAACGAACTCCGGAACCCAATATGGGTGTTCCGGGTTAACACCGACATTGGGGAAAAAGAGCTGTCCATTGGTATCGAACATGCGGTCCTGGATAACCAGGGGGACCAGATATTCATCAGCGTCATTAACTGTATTACTATTCGTGTCGAGTCCAAGCGGAAGCAGTCCTGTCGGCAGCGATAGGTCGGGATCAATAATGTCATAGGCGCCAGCCAGACCGCCGTAGGTCGCATTGAGACGAGTACCGCCGAGCAGATGGTCATGGAACCAGAGGGGTGAGGCTTCCTGAGTGTTAGGATAGCGGTAGATAGCCTCATTGTCAGCGGCTGGATTAGCTCCGACACCGGCTACATCAGGGCTTGTGTAATAGGCTGGGCCGTGTGTATTTGAAATGGGTGTAGTCCCAGGCACGTTACTACCGAACCACGCCTCGGGACCGCCATCAATTACAGCCGGGTCTTCACCGCCATGAAGATGAGGTACCGCCAGAACCGGTCCCATGTAGTGGTTAGTAGAATCAGTGGGTATCGGCATCATTTCTCCAAATGCCTGATGGAACGCCGAGTGTAGAGTCTGGTCGGTCCAGTCACGCCAGCGGATGGTATTGTTGCTGGCTTCGAGGTTGTTCACATATCGTATCTGGGTCGGGACGCCCCTTGTTGCCACAATTACCGGACCGACAGGTGTTTCATATAAGGGAGCTTGCGTACCGCTTGGGGTGTTCACCAGATAAGCGAAAGTCCAGGTGCCTGCATAGGGTATTCCGGTTGCCGGAACGAATGTGGATGGCATGATGTTAGCCTTGATGGTTTGCATATTCAGCACTAGTTCGCCAGTCCCGGCAACTACCGTTGATATCCCGGTGTTAGATTGCGCATTCAAATTAACCACATCCAGCATTGGTAGCGGGTCAACGAACTGGGGTATTTTGTTGCCGGGTAGTTGAACCTGGATCCCGCCCAGAGGCGGTGGTATGGGTTTGGCAGCCAAAGCCGGAGAAGCTATTGTTGCCATAAGTACCACTACCAGTAATAATGCCCAGAAAACAGTAACTCGACTTTTCATACAGTTTCTCCTTGAATCAAATCTCTTATGTGGATGGTTCAGTATGCATCTCGTATATACATCACCCCCCTTAATACAGACCCACGCAAGGCTTTTATCCGGATAGCTTATAACCAAGCAAGTCTATTATTTCAAACCGGGTCTCGTCACAATATTCCTAGCTTCCTTATAATTTTTAATAAGAGAAATTACCCAAACTCTTTTTCGATGACTAAGTATTTAAAAAATTTTCCATCATTTGCTATGGAATAGTCATAAAATGCAAATCGAAAATATTACAAAATGATGACATTTGTGATTTACCTTTTCACCGAAAACTGATCAGGAGGCTACGGCGGAGGTTTGCGACGACAGCATAAATCTGTTTAAAGGGTATGTCTACTCCAGGCCGATATTGCTTTGTCCCGACTGAATTAAAGTACATGGTTGGCCGAGCTTTTGAGGACTATCAGGTTTTGGCAAAGGTGTACGATCCGGAGAGTTTACCGGGCAAACGCCTCGAAAAACTGATAGCAGGACATCGCGATGGAGCTGGATACGCCCAAAAGGGGTGGAACACTTAAATGAAGAAAAATGGAGGCGGATACCAGAAAGTTCCTGCTAAATCGGCTTCATCAAGCGGCAGGACAGGTTTAGCGACTAATGGGGATGGCATAGTCAGGAACCACCCCCAAAAGTGAGAATTTTCTAGTTTCTTTCCCAGCTCAGGAATGTCACTGTGCCGTTTTCGTCGTCTTCCAACGCTTCTACTTTAGCAGTAGTCTGGTCGGCACTGGTTTGAATCAGCCACTTGTACAACTTCGAATTAGTTATGTAGGATACGTCCTGTTCTTTGAAGGTGGCCCACATAAAAGTGGATGTGTATGACCAGTCAGCATCGAGTATCCTGAATTTAAAAGTAAGTACTCCGTTTCTGTTATGGTTAGTGAATACGGGACCGGACTCAGGTAACCATCTATAAATGAAAGTAAATCCGCCAGGGGCCACCTTTGTCTCTGTGCTTTCAAGATCTGCAAAGGTCATGACCGGTGTTGCAGATTCATCATAGGGGCCATTTACTATTTCGATAACTCCGGGGAATGGCGCAAAGTACACACCAACTGATTCAATCATGCGGTTACCGGCGCCTTCATAAGTAAAATTGAGACTGCAATAATACTCTACCCAGTTCTCTTCATAATTGCGGATCGTTTGTTCCGTAGGTACC
>JAQTPO010000140.1 GCA_028712845.1 Dehalococcoidales bacterium
TTAAGTTTTTCGGTATCGGCTACCTTGGTGGAAGACTTGCCACTACTTGCATAGCCATAATGGAGCCGGGTGAGGAAATAACGACTAAGGGGATTGTCCGGGAAAAAATAATAGAAGGAGACAAGATGAGACTGGTTCTGGATATATGGTGTGAGAATCAACGCGGAGAAAAGGTAATTGTTGGAACTGGAAGTGGTCTTATAACTTAATGATGGCAATGTGGTTATCTCCCCTAACAGAGTCTGTAAATTTTCTAAAAGGCAAAGGAGGATAAAAACGTGGATAAGATATAATTTGGGTACTATGAATATCGGCATATAAATAAAAAAGGAGGGAAAAAGTTGAAAAAATCATTTCTCTGGCTGTGCGTAAGTTGTGTATTAGTAACAAGCTTGGTATTAGCATCATGTACTTCTACGCCAACAACCAATACAACGACATCTCCAACGACAACTCCTGCAACAATGAAACCAACGACTTCGACTACGGTTAATCCTACTACGGCCACAACAACCCCGCAATACGGTGGTGCGTTACGATACGCCGTTGCACTTCAACCACAATCACTAGACCCAATCTTGGGAGCGTCAGGGATAGATGCGTTTTACTGGCATCAGTCCTTTGACCAGCTTGTGAGATGTGATCGTAGCTTTGTTCCCCAAACCGAACTATCATTAGCGGAGTCATGGGAATTTCCTGACCCTACCACCATGGTTTTCCATCTCAGGAAAAATGTTAAATTCCACGACGGTACCGATTTTAATGCAGACGCAGTGAAATTCAATATCGAGAGGACAATTGACCCTGCGACCGGTGCAGCACAGAGGGCTAGTTTCATGGTGATTAATGGTGTGGAGGTAGTTGATAAATACACCGTGAAATTCCACCTGAAGAACGCATGGGGTGCTGGACTCGGTATGCTTTCTAACAGAAGTGGAAGTATGAACTCACCTACCGCGGTTCAGAAGCTGGGTAAAGATTATGGATTTAATGTATCAGGCACGGGACCCTTCAAATTTTTAGACTATGTATCGGATGCAAGCGTATCTTATGTCAGGAATGAAAACTATTGGGCAAAAGATACAAATGGAAATGCTCTGCCTTACCTGGACAAACTCACTGCACTAATTATTCCTGATACTGCAGTAGTTAAAGCAGCTTTACAAACCGGCGATCTTGATGTTGCTTTTGTGACAGAGAAAGACATAAGTAATTTTGAGGCTAACCCAAATATTTCAATATCGAGTTTTGGAGGAGGTATGCCATATTCTCTGTTGCAATTCAATAGGGGTATGGCACCCATGGACAACGTTAACTTGCGAAGGGCAATTTGCTATGCTGTAAACGCCGATGCAATCAATAAAGCGGTTTATTTCGGTAAAGCAATCGTAGCAAAAGCAAGTATGTGGCCTCCAGGTAGCTGGGTTTATGATGATACAGTACCAAGACCCTATTATGACCAAGCGAAGGCTAAAGAATTTCTTAAGGCTGGTGGATATCCTGATGGTTTCAAGATGGAAGTTCTCACTTTTTCTGGATTTCCTTGTAATCTTGAAGCATGTGAGATGATACAGGCTCAATTAGCAGAGGTCGGCATAGACATCAACTTCACTGTCGTTGATGTAAATACCAGTACGCAGAAATTCTATGTAACTTGTGAGTATGCAATGCGTATTGGAGACTGGGGCTTTAACCCAGAACCTGACACGTATTGTAGCGCTATGTTCAGCAGTAACGGATTTTACAATCCCGGAAAAGTCGTCAACGCTGAGGTGGACGCGCTAATCACGAAAGGTGCTTCGCTTTATGATATTAACGAGCGAAAGGCAGTTTACCGACAGATTCAGGATATCACCCTCAACGAGTGTTGGTACGTACCAATTCTGTATCAAGTTCCTTATACCGGGGTTAGAAGTCATGTCGGTGGAATAGATACAATATATACATATGATGCTAGGTGGTGGTTTAGAAGCGTATGGATTAAGCAATAAAAACTTTATTTCTTGGGAAGCTTTCCAACCAGAAAGCTTCCCAAGAACGTTTAGGAAGGTAAAAGTTGTATGGGAGCTTATATAATCAAAAGATTGCTCCAAATGATCCCGGTATTATTAGTGGTGACCATGTTGGTATTCTCAATGATTTTCTTGGCTGGTAACCCTGTGTATGCCTTGGTCGGAGAAGGAGAGTCTTTAGACGATGAGCAACTTGCGGCTATTAGTCACGAGTTAGGTCTTGACAAACCAATACCTGTTCAATATGCAATGTGGCTTGGAAAGGTGATACAAGGCGATTTTGGAAGGTCTAATCGGAGTAAGTGCTTGGTAATAGATGAATTGACGGTAAGACTACCTATAACGTTACAACTAGGTGCTTTCGCTTGGTTAATTTCAATTATCATCGCTATTCCAGCTGGGATAGTAGCTGCTGTTCGCCACGGTTCTAAATCGGATACTTTTGCCACGGCTATGACGGTTGGTGGTGTAGCTGTGCCTGATTTCTGGTTGGGCATGATGCTTATTCTATTAATCGGAGTAGGCTTAAGATGGTTACCAACGTATGGTTTCGTCCAATTCACTGACAATCCCATAAACTGGCTGAAACACTTGGTTTTGCCTGGTTTATCATTGGGTATGCCCATGGCTGCCTTGAATATGCGGCAAACGAGATCGGCTATGCTCGAGGTTTTAGCACAAGATTACGTTCGAACCGCTAGAGCAAAGGGATTGCGAGAACGCTCTGTTGTCTTGGGACATGCTTTCAAGAATGCTTTGCTTCCTGTGGTGACTGTTATGGGTTTACAAATAGGAAGAATATTCGGTGGCGCAGTAATTATCGAAACATTATTTGCGATACCTGGTATGGGTAGGTTGATGGTATCTTCGATTCTCATGCAAGATTTTCCTATAGTGCAAGCCTGTGTGCTTGTAGTTGCCATTGCTGTTCTCCTAGCCAATTTGGGTGCGGATTTACTTTATGCCTATTTGGATCCAAGGATAAAATACATATAAAGTTCGAAAAGGGGATAAAACACTGTGGGAACTTTACCTGCTAGAAATATTGAAACTATGATTTCCAATCACTCAAGCCGCAAGTCATGGATACCAAGCGCCGTTAAGAGATTATTCAGGATACCTACAGCCAGATTCGGCTTCGTGGTCATTTTCATAGTTGTTGTGAGTGCGTTATTCTCTCCTTGGATAGCTCCTTATAACCCGATGGCTCAGGATGCTAACCAATCACTGGCAAGTCCTTCGTGGACACATCCTTTAGGTACAGATAAACTGGGTAGAGATACCCTTAGCCGCATCATTTACGGTTCACGCATAGCATTAATCGTCAGTATTGGAGCCGTTGGGATGGGTATACTAATAGGGACACCCATAGGTCTGACCGCAGCCTACGCGCGGGGGTGGGCTGATGAAGTTATTATGCGCATAATGGATGGATTGGTATCATTCCCAAGTTTGATAATTGCTGTAGCACTAGTTGCAGTTTTGGGGAGTACCTTAACGAATGTTATTATTGCTATCGGCGTCGCTAATATACCATGGATTGCCCGCGTTGTACGTAGTCAAGCGCTTTCAATTCGAGAAAAAGAATTTGTGATGGCAGCACGAGCCATAGGAGCTAGCGCCCCACGAATCATCTTTCATCACATATGGACCAACTGCACGGCTCCCGTCATCGTTCAGAGTACTCTAGGGATGGCATATGCCATCCTTGCTGAAGCCGCTTTGGGATTTTTAGGGATTGGCGTCCAGCCCCCTACTCCAACTTGGGGTAATATGCTCCAACATGCCTTCACTCTTATGGATTTAGCACCCATACTCTCTATAGCACCCGGAGTGGCTATCTTTCTAATGGTGCTTGCATTCAACTTTGTTGGTGATGCTCTTCGGGATGTGCTTGATCCACGATTGAGAGGCCTCGGTCGCTGGTAATCTGGTAATAAGGAGCGATAGTGTCAAGTGTATCACCAACGCATGAATTTGTTACCGGGTAAATTATAAATTGATTTTTGTCTAAGCTGAAGACTACTTTGAGTTACAGATAAGATGGGAGACAACATGACAGAGCAGGCATTAACAGGGGTAAAAGTAATAGATTTGACTCATTACATTGCCGGCCCTTACTGCACCAGACTATTAACTGGTTTCGGAGCAGATGTGATCAAAATTGAGAAACCGAATGCAGGTGATCCGTCGAGGAGTATTGGTCCTTTTTTGCACGATGAGCCTGGTATAGAGAGAAGTGGACTGTTCCTTTATCTCAATATTAACAAGAAGGGCATTACCCTTAACCTAAAGTCGAATGCAGGAATAAAGATACTCAAGGAATTGGTAAAGGATGCTGATGTTCTCATAGAAAGCTTCAGTCAGATATAGACTATTTAGACTGATCATTCGAAGGAGGGTATGAAATGTGTATCTACTGTGATATCTGGGGTGAAGGAAAAGTATGGTATTTGAACCCAAAGAATTACGCCCGGCAAATGTATACATTGAACCCGCCGGCATCAAAGCCTCGACCCCCAAGAGGTGAAGCCGACCCCAACAGTCTCACCAAGAATTATAAAGCAATAGTCGATGCTATGACTGTTGGTCCAGAAGCACTCGAAACAGCTACAAATGTCATCAGAGGTGGCTCGGCAACTGGAGAAGAGGGACCTGTGGGTGGATGGTGGGGTCAGGTTGTACCTCTCAGAGACGCAGAACGAATGGTAGAAATAGCTAATCCATTAGGATTACTTGGTTGCGTCTGCCGTCTGCATTATCTAGCCTTAGAAGAACAAAACGAGGAAGAATTCACCTGCATGGGATTGGGGGTTGGGATGCTTAAATGGGAGCGGT
>JAQTPO010000018.1 GCA_028712845.1 Dehalococcoidales bacterium
TCACGCCGGTTCAGCCACGTCACCTTCTTCAGTTCCGCAATAGTTTCACTGATATAGTTGACAACGGCATTCTTCGGTTTGGGCGCCGCAGTGGTCGGTTTTGTCGCTGGCATCCTTTCCCTCTCGAGTGCTATCTGACTTCACGATGGAGCTTCTGCCCACGACAGACCGGGCAAAACTTCTTCAGCTCCATACGTTGGGAGTCGCTTCGCTTATTTTTTTGTGTTGTATAGTTTCGTCCCTTGCATTCTGTGCAGGCAAGGGTTACTATGACTCTATTTTCATTCTTTGCCATATTTACTCAATTATTTTAGTTATTCTACCAGCGCCTACCGTTCTTCCACCTTCACGGATGGAGAAAGGCAAACCCTGTTCCATAGCTACCGGATAGATTAGTTTGATTTTAGCGGTGATGTTATCGCCCGGCATTACCATTTCCACACCTTCGGGTAATTGTAGTTCACCGGTGACATCAGTAGTTCTGATATAGAATTGCGGTTTGTAGCCATTGAAGAATGGGGTATGGCGGCCGCCTTCCTCTTTACTTAAGACCATAACCTCTGCTTCCGCATAAGTATGTGGTTTAATGCTACCGGGAGCTGCTAAGACCTGACCCCTTTCAATATCTTCACGCTCAACACCGCGGAGTAAAACACCAACGGCATCACCCGGCTCAGCGTAGTCCAGAATCTTGTGGAACATTTCCAGACTGGTAGCGGTGACCTTCTTTATTTCATGGTGCAGCCCGACGATTTCAACCTCATCGCCGGCTTTGATAACACCTCGTTCAACTCTACCCGTTGGCACCGTGCCGCGACCCTTGATGCTGAAGACATCTTCAACCGGCATCAGGAACGGTTTGTCCTTGGGGCGGACAGGTGTGGGTATATAATCATCCACCGCCTCCATCAATTTCAGAATAGGTCCGCACCACTTGCAATCCGGTTTGCCACAACCGCATTCCAGAGCCTTGCTGGCGCTGACTCTAACGATGGGTATTTTATCACCCGGGAAGTTGTATTTGCTGAGAAGCTCTCTGAGTTCCATCTCAACAAGCTGGAGCAGCTCTTCGTCTTCCATAAGGTCGACTTTATTGAGAGCTACGATAATATAAGGCACATTTACCTGACGTGCCAGCAGAATGTGCTCTCTCGTCTGTGGCATGGGACCATCAGGAGCGCTGACTACCAGGATAGCGCCATCCATCTGGGCGGCGCCGGTAATCATATTCTTGATATAGTCGGCATGTCCCGGACAGTCAATATGCGCATAATGCCGCTTTGTGGTTTCATATTCGATGTGGGCGATAGCGATGGTCATGCCACGCGATTTCTCTTCCGGCGCATTATCAATGGAATCGAACGCGCAGAACGAGACGTTGGTAAATTGTTTGGATAATACCAGCGTTATCGCGGCGGTTAAAGTTGTCTTGCCGTGGTCGACGTGACCGATGGTGCCCACATTAACATGCGGCTTACTTCTGTCAAATTTCTGTTTTGCCATTTAATTCCCCCTTCTTTATCCAAGCCCACAATCGGATTCGAACCGATGACCCCGTTCTTACCAAGAACGTGCTCTACCGACTGAGCTATGTGGGCACTATTCCCAATATATTATACAGATTTTTACGGTGAAGTCCAATATTCAGTTACAAAGTGGTGGAGAGGACAGGGTTCGAACCTGTGTAGCCCGTCAGGGCGACAGTTTTACAGACTGTTCCGATTAACCACTCCGGCACCTCTCCACAAAAACCTCTAAGACTGTCGGCACAGCCCGAGAGGGGAGTCGAACCCACTAACCTACCGATTACAAATCGGTTGCGCTGCCATTGCGCTACTCGGGCACCTTATCTATTTTTTAAGCTCTGCAAAAGCAGACAACCTTATTATTATATGCAAATGAGACGGATAAAGTCAATGCGTGTGTCGCATTGTCCCCTGAAATTTGATTTTTCGCTTCAAATTAGGTATAATAACGTATTACAAGCTAAAAATTGAATAGGTAATTATCCGCCAGGGGTGCTGAAGGCTGAGAGTCCTTCTTGATGAAGGATGACCCTTAGAACCTGAACTCGGTAATGCGAGCGTAGGGATGCGGTCAGAGAAACCAGGGAAAAATCGCAACCTTGGTTTTATTGTTTTTTGAGAGTCAAATGACACAACTGGAACTGGCAAGGAAAGACATCATATCGCCGCAAATGCAGACGGTGGCAGAACAGGAAAAACTCGAGCCTGAATTTATCCGTCAGGGCATTGCGGCAGGCAATATTGTCATCCCTGCCAATATCAACCATAAAAAGTTCACGCCTTTCGGTATCGGTAAAGGCTTGCGTACTAAGGTCAATGCCAATCTCGGCACATCTTCCGATTACGGCAGTATTGAAACCGAACTGGAAAAGCTGAAAATGGCGATTGCTTGCGGTGCCGATACCGTGATGGACTTATCCACCGGCGGGGATATTGCCGTTGTGCGTAGAGCTGTTATTAAAGCCAGTTCCATTCCCATAGGTACCGTGCCTGTCTATCAGGCGGGTATAAAGGCAATCAAAACATACGGTGCTATTGTCAAGATGAGTGTTGATGACCTGTTTTCGGCGATTGAAGAACACGCCCGCGACGGTGTCGATTTTGTTACCGTACATTGCGGGGTCACGCGGTCGGCAATTGCCCGACTCAAAGAGCAGGGCAGGGTAACGGACGTCGTTTCCCGCGGCGGCGCTTTTATGATCGGTTGGATTTTACACAATGAGCAAGAGAATCCACTTTATGATTATTACGATCGCTTGCTGGAGATTGCCCGCAAATACGATGTCACCTTAAGTCTCGGCGATGGGATGCGTCCCGGTTGTCTGGCAGATGCCACCGACCATGCCCAGGTTGAGGAACTGGTAGTACTTGGCGAGCTTGTCGAAAGGGCATGGAAAGCCGGCGTGCAGGTGATGGTAGAAGGTCCCGGTCATGTGCCACTGAACCAGATTGAAGCTAATGTGAGACTTCAGAAAGCCATCTGCAAGGGTGCACCGTTTTATGTTTTGGGACCGCTGGTGACCGATATCGGCGCCGGTTATGACCATATCACCGGGGCGATTGGCGGTGCCGTTGCAGCGGCGGCAGGGGCTGATTTTCTGTGCTATGTCACGCCATCGGAGCATCTCTCTTTGCCTGATGTCGAGGATGTGCGTCAGGGTGTCATTGCCTCACGTATTGCGGCGCATGCCGCCGATATTGCCAAAGGTGTCAAAGGCGCTGCAGAATGGGATTTGCGTATGGCTCAGGCACGGAAAAAACTGGACTGGGAAGCGCAAATCAAACTGTCGCTGACGCCGGAGTATTCCCGCAAGGTTCACAGCAAACATGCCTCCGGCGGTGAAGCTTGCAGTATGTGCGGCGATTTCTGTGCGATGCGGCTTGTCGGTGAGTATCTGAATATTTCCACACAAAAGTGCTAAGGATAGCAATTAATATTTTCCTGTATGGTCGGGTTTCAAACCTGCTCCTACGAATTGCCCCACGGTTTATTACCCCAGACTACCGCCACTGATAATCCGCACGATATCACGGTAAGCAACAACAACGAACACTACCATCAGCAGGATAAAGCCGATAGTGTGTATCATTCCCTCCGTCTTTGGCGAAACACGCTTGCCGCGGCGCACCCATTCCAGCAGAACGAAGACAATTCTTCCACCATCCATAGCGGGAATAGGGAAGATATTGAGAATTCCCAGATTCAGGCTGATAATAGCGGCAAATCTCAGAAGATTGGCGAAGCCGGTTTTCACAACTTCACCGGTCATCTGGGCAAGTCCCACCGGACCTGTCACTTCTACCGGTACCGCTCCGCTTATCATACCCGATATTCCATCCTTAAAAAGCAGGAGTATGTCCCAGTAGCCGATTGCTCCCTGTGGGATAGCTTCCCAGAACGGATAGCTTTTCCTCACCACCGTCGTGATGGCGACTCCGGTTGCACCCTGGTTAACCGGCGCGTTCGCCTGCGGGGTTAACTTGACGTTCTCGGTATCACCATTTGGATGTTTGATATTGACGGTAATTTCATTGTCCAGATTTGCCTTGATAATTCTTTCGTAATCGCCGACATTTAAAACGGCTTCACCGTTAGCGCTGAGAATAATGTCATTTACTTTGATGCCAGCCTGGCTCGACGGTGAATTTGCTACCACCTCAGCGACGAATACCTCCCCCTTATCCGTCATGATATTATTTACCGATTCCAGATGCGGAATCATATAGGCAATCGATAGCAATATCAGGGGCAGTATGATGTTCATCAATGAGCCGGCGCTGAGTACTAACAACCTGACGGGGATGCTCTTGCCAGCCAGACTGCCGGGTACAGCGGGGTCAACTTCCCCTGCCAGCTTGTTAAATCCGCCGAGCGGAATTGCATTCAGGGAATAAACGGTCTCGCCCTTTTTGAAGGCAAAGATGCGCGGCGGCATAAAGATGCCGAACTCTTCCACTTTGACTTTAAATAATTTAGCGGTGAAAAAATGTCCCAGTTCGTGAGCGAGGATGAGGACGATTAATATAAGGAAAAAGGTTACCAGCGTGATTAGCATATTCCATCCTTTTTGAAGAGTTCTTGAGCTTTTTCTCTTGCCCAATTATCAGCCGTCAAAATCTCTTCTAATGTCGGATTTATGATGGATTGATGCGCCTGAAGAACCTGTTCCGCCATGCGGGCAATATCGGTGAACTTAATGGCATTTTGTAAAAATAGCTCAACGGCGACCTCATCGGCGGCGCAGAGCGCAGCCGGGCTTGTGCCGCCGGCTCTGGCAGCTTTAATTGCCAGTTCCAGACAGGGGCATGTCCCAAAATCAGGCGGCTCAAAAGTCAGTTCTTTGATTTTACTCCAGTCGAGTTTCGGTAGTTCGTGATTGGGAACACGTTCCGGGTAGGTCAGGGCATACTGGATGGGAAGTCTCATATCCGGGTAAGACATCTGGGCTTTTAATGCGCCGTCCGCAAACTCCACCATCGAGTGAATGATACTCTGCGGGTGAATGATGACATCGATGTCTTCGATTGGTACCCCGAAGAGCCAGCGGGCTTCCATAATCTCCAGCCCTTTGTTCATTAAGGTAGCGGAATCGATAGTCACCTTTTTACCCATTTGCCATGATGGATGTTTCAGCGCTTGTTCGGCGGTAACCTTTGCCAGTTTTTCCTGAGAATAGCCGCGGAAAGGACCGCCGGAAGCGGTCAGAATAATCCGTTTCGGTGGTTGCGGCTCGCCATTCAGACATTGCCAGATAGCGCTGTGTTCGCTATCAATGGGGAGAATCAGGGTGCCGCTCCGCTTTGCCTCACTGGTAATGATTTCACCTGCCATTACGAGCGGTTCTTTATTGGCAATGGCAACCTTCTTGCCGGTTTTAATGGCGGCGAGTGTTGCTGATAACCCGGCTTTGCCGGAGGTGGCAACGACAACGATATCCACTTCCGGATGGCTGGCGATTTCTTCCGGGGAAAGCAGTTTACAGTTATGCGCAGTTAGTTTGGCATTGTTCGCAGATTGGGAACAGAAATATTTTGGTTTGAATTCTGCAATTTGCTCTGATAATAATTCCGTATTTTGTCCGGCAGTCAGTCCGACCACACGGAAACGGTCGGCTAAATTGCGGACGACCTGAAGCGTCTGTCTGCCAATCGAGCCTGTGGAACCGAGAATTGCCAGCCGTTGTTGTTTCAATGAATTGACCATAGCGTCCAGTAATATACTACAACAACGGCAAACACTATACTATCCAAACGGTCGAGAGCTCCGCCGTGCCCGGGAAAAATCCTGCCAGAATCTTTAGCGCCGGCATTCCGTTTCAGCAGTGATTCTACCAGGTCGCCCAGTTGGGCGAAGATACTGACCAACAGACCGAGAATGACTGCCTGCCACCAATTGAGGTGAGTGCTGAGTTGTACCGGTGTGGGGAGAAGGAAACACAGGCTGATAGCTACGGCGCCCAGCAAGCCGCCAATGGCGCCTTCCCACGTTTTCTTAGGACTGATAGCGGGGGCGAGTTTATGTTTGCCGATTGTCCTGCCGATAAAATAGGCAGCAGTATCCGAACCGAATGTGACGAATAGCGCCAGGAATACCCAGCTTCTGCCATCGTCTATGCCGCGTAGCGTTACTAAGTAACTCAACAGCCAACCGGTGTACAGTATTCCTGCAAATGTCCATGCCCAGTCATTGAAAGCGCCCTGTTTTTGCTTGCGCGCCAATAAGACAATTAGTGAAACAGCCATTCCTGAAGTGATGAGGAGCGGGACGAGTAAATCAAGACTGACGTAAGGTGCTATTAAAGACTGTAGTTTCGGATTGCGGATAGCGATAAACAGTAATGTCCAGATTACCCCGAAAACGGTAAGCGGCGCTGCTTTTATGGCGCTGGTCAGCTTATAGAATTCGAGAACTGCCAGCAGACCCATAACCGCAAAGAGGATGGTGAAGTACGGCTCTCCGAACCAGATAATAAGTCCTAGGATTGGCAGCGCCCAGATAGCCGTAACGATTCGGTTTTTAAGCATCTTTTATCACAGACCGCCGAAACGGCGGTTCCTCTTGCTATATTCAAGAAGGGCTGTGTCTATATCTTTCTTGCCAAAATCGGGCCAGAGGACTTTGGTAAAATGGTATTCACTGTAAGCTGTTTGCCAGACGAGAAAATTGCTCAGGCGTGTCTCATCACCGGTGCGGATGAGCAAATCGACATCAGGCATATCGCCGGTGTAAAGGTATCGGGCAAAGGATTTTTCATCCAGTGATTGAGGCTTGTTATCATCTTTCACATATTTAGCCACCGCATCGATAATTTCTGCCCGTCCCCCGTAATTCCATGCAATGCCCAGCATCATCCCGTCATTATTAGCGGTTAGCGTCAGAGCTTTCTGAATGGCTTTTTGGAGGCTATCCGGCAAGCCGACCATCCTGCCGATGTGGCGGATTTTAATATTCTTCTCATGAATTTTGTTAAGGTGCTCATCCACGAAATGTTCCACCAGGTCGAATAAGCCGTTTACTTCTGAATCAGGCCGATGCCAGTTCTCCGTGGAAAAGCCGTAAAAGGTGACATATTTGATGGGGTATTCATTGATGTACTGAATCATGCGGAGCATATTCAGCACACCTTCTCTGTGTCCTGCAATACGGGGTAAGCCTCGTTTTTTTGCCCATCTGCCATTGCCGTCAGGCACAATAGCTACATGTGTAGGTAATGGATAAATACTTTCTGCGGTAGGTTTCATCATAGCTTCGTGAATTGAGGAGAAATTAGGGCTAGACTACCATAATCTCTTTTTCCTTGTCTTTACCGAGTTGTTCCATTTTCACGGTATAAGTATCAGTCAGTTTTTGTAACTGATTCTGGAATTGTTTGTGTTCGTCCTGGGAGATTTCCTTATCTTTTTCCTGGGTTTTCAGGTCTTCCTGGGCATCACGTCGTACGTTGCGCAGGGCAATTTTACCCTCTTCGATTCTACGCCGCACGATTTTGAGCAGTTCCTGACGGCGCTCTTCATTGAGCGGAGGGATATTGATTCTAATCACGCGTCCGTCATTGATCGGATTCAGTCCCAGTTCTGATTTCATGATAGATTTCTCGATACTGGTTACGCTTCCCTTATCCCATGCCTGAACGACCAGTTGATTTGCTTGAGGAGCGGATATTGTAGCCAGTTGATTGAGCGGCAGAATGACTCCTGCATATTCAATCTTGAGGTGCTCTATCAGGCTTGGTGAGGCGTGCCCGGTGCGTATCGATGTCAGCTCTTTCTGTATGGCTTCAATCGATTTCCGCATCTTCTGTTCTGCATTGGCGATTGTCTGATTGTTAATCATCTTTCATCCCCCTGATACGATAGTACCAATGGGTTCACCCATAACTGCGCGTTCGATACTGCCTTTTCCCTGGAAGTCAGAAACGATGATGGGCAGTTTATTTTCCAGACATAATGAAAGCGCTGTGGCATCCATAACTTCCAGTCGCAGGTTCAGCGCTTCCAGATATGTAAGTTTATCAAATTTCCTGGCAGAAGGGTACTTCTGTGGGTCGGCGGTATAAATGCCATCGACATGATTCTTGCTCATTAAAAGGGCTTCTGCTTCTATTTCAATAGCGCGCAGGGCAGAAGCGGTATCGGTGGTCATATAGGGATTTCCGGTGCCGCCGGCAAAGATAACAACTCTGCCTTTCTCGAGGTGGCGGATAGCGCGACGCCGGATGTACGGCTCAGCAATTTTTTGAATATCAATGGCAGTTTGAGTGCGAGTGGTTACGCCCGCTTTTTCCAGCGCATCCTGAAGCGCCAGGGCATTTATAACGGTGGCGAGCATGCCGGCATAATCAGCCGTAACTCTATCCATACCGTTTTTTTCAGCTTCTGCACCACGCCAGATATTGCCCCCCCCAACCACAATGCCCACTTGCACTCCCATTTCTGAAACGTGCTTGATTTGCATGGCAATTTGGGCAATAACGGTCGGGTCAAAGCCATAATCGGATTCGCCTTTGAAGGCTTCACCACTGAGCTTGAGCAGGATACGTTTATATTTAGGAGCCTTCATTGGTGTTCACCTTCATCACTTTGGGTTAATAACAAGGAGTGTATTAAACCCCGGCGATTACGCATTCCGGCTGTCCGAGTTCAAATCGGACGAATCGGTTCACCTTGATGTTCTCGCCGGTCTTGGCGATGGCTTCGTTGATAAGGTCCTGAATGGTCAGTTCCGGGCTTTTAATGTAAGGCTGGAGAAGCAAACAAGCTACTTCTGGGGTCATTTCGCTGTCTTTGGGCATTTTATCCTGTGAAATACAGATAGGCTCCTGAGCAGCTATTTGCATAGCAATGTTGTGTGCCAATTCTTTGAAAATCTCATTACGGGATACAAAGTCTGTTTCGCAGTTCAGTTCTACCATTGCCCCGATTTTGCCGCCGGTATGGATGTAAGTGGTCACCGTTCCCTGGTTTACAGTGCGCTGGCTCTTTTTCTGCACTTTACTGATTGACAGTTTTTTCAGGTCTTCCAGCGCTTTTTCAAAGTCTCCCTTATGCTCCATTAACGCACGGCGGCAATCCATTATGCCGGCTCCGGACTTATCTCTTAATTCCTTGAGTTGGACAGTAGAAATTTCCATTTTTTATTTATCGTCGGGGGTGAAAATCTCTGGTTCAGAGGCTTTCACTTCTGCGGTCGCCTCTGTGGGATTCGCCCCTTCTCCTTCCTCTGTTTTTATGGGTGTCATCATAGCCTTACCGGCAAGAACGGCATCAGCAATTCTATGACAGATTAACTTGACGGCTCTTATTGCATCATCATTGGATGGGATAGGGTAATCGATGTCATCCGGGTTAGAATTAGTATCCACGATAGCAACCACCGGAAGCCCAACCCGTTTGGCTTCAGCAATCGCGATGGTTTCTTTAACCGTGTCCACAATAAAGAGCGCTGATGGCAAGCTCGTCATCGCTTTGATACCGCCCATCTGTTTGTTTAATTTGGTAATTTCCTCTTCGATACCCATTGCTTCTTTCTTGGGCAGGCGACTGAACTCACCTTTCGCTTGCGAATCTTCCATACGTACCAGATGGTCAATGCGCGCCTGGATAGTGGGAAAATTAGTTAGTGTCCCACCGACCCAGCGCTGGTTTACCCAGAACATCTCGCATCGCTTGGCTTCTTCTTCGATTGCATCGTGGGCTTGTTTTTTTGTCCCAACGAAGAGTAGTGTCCCACCGGAAGCAACTAGTTCCTTCACGGTTTCACAGGCTTTATCCAGCATGCTGGCAGTCTGTTCCAGATTGATAATATGAATGCCATCCCGCTTGGTGAAGATGTAGGTCTTCATCCTGGGATGCCAGTAGCTGGTCTGATGCCCGAAATGTGCTCCGGCTTCCAGTAATTCTTTAATTGTTGTACTGTCTGGCAAAATCTCCTCCCCTTTCTAGGCTACAAAACAGTATAGCACAATCTATAATTATACAGCAATATCAGGACTTTTCAATAAGCGAAGCCGATGGGTAATGGGTACTACCTTCGGCATTTGGTTGGAACATAATCTTAGTTCACATTCCTTTCATTACACAATAATCCGTCTTTATCACCACCCTGTAAGGGAGTCTTGAAAAGACGCTCTGGTTCAAGTAAATGAGCCTCCGGGTAATTGGACAAGCCCCACCAAAATCTTCATAATTAAGAAATATTCAGGAGACTTAAACCGCTCGAACTATGTAATGAAGGACTTCGTTGTTTAAACTATCGGTGACTAAAAACAGACCCGTAAGGAATAAAATCTTCTACGGCTGGTGGATTACAGCCGCCGCTTCCATTTTATATTTCTTATGCGGAGGAACATTTTATTATGGTTTTTCCGTCTTCTTTAACCCAATCAGGAATACCTTTCACTGGACAGCAACACAAACCTCCGCTGCCTTTACCTTAAGAGGTCTGGAAACAGGTGTTTTAGGACCGTTAGCGGGTATCCTAGTCGATAAAGTGGGGCCGAGGAAACTGATGGTTGCCGGTTGGGGTATTGTCGGACTGGGATTCTTGTTGCTGAGCCGCATTAATTCTCTGCCGGCGTTTTATGGCACCTTCATGTTAATAGCCGTAGGTATGAGTTTTGGCACCGGTGTGGTGATAACCACCGCCTTAGCTAACTGGTTTACCAAGAAGAGAAGCCGGGCTATGGCGATTATGTTTGTTGGTCCTGGTATCAGTGGACTACTAGCCCCGCTATTTGCCTTGTTAATTGGCTGGACAGGATGGAGAGATACCCTGACCATCATAGGTATCGGATTGTTACTCACAGGTGTCCCGCTCAGTTTATTGTTTCGGCATAAGCCTGAGCAATATGGTTATCTCCCTGATGGTGAAAATAAAGCACCAGTATCCCAAACAACCAGCAAGCCAAATTTCCGTGCACCACATAAAATTGGAAGACCTAATTCCAGTTCTTTAACGGCAGGTTTTACGGCAAAAGAGGCACTCCGAACAAGAGCTTTTTGGTTACTTTCTTTTGTCGACTTTTTCCAGCAGATGGGAGCAAGTGCGGTTATGGTACATATAGTAGCTTACCTGGAAAGTGTAAAGGTGACTACGTCGATAGCCGCTGTCGCGGTAACCGGCATGACCCTGTGTAGCCTTATCGGGAGAATAGGTATTGGCTTTCTTGGCGACTTCACTGATAAACGGTATCTTATCGCCCTGTCGTTAGGACTTCAAACCACTGGACTCATTCTCTTTTCTCTGGTTGGCGTGGATAAAATGTGGATTCTTATCTTATTTCTGCTTACTTTCGGTCCTGGTTTCGGCGGGTTAATGCCATTGAGACCAGCACTGCAAGCCGATTATTTTGGCACCAAAAGTTTTGGTACAATAACAGGGTTAATGTCGGTCATTGCTACGATTGGAGGGTTAGCCAGCCCTATCTTTGCTGGATGGATTTTTGATTCTACAGACAGTTATCGCTTAGCCTGGCAGATTTTCGCTGTAATATCTCTACCGGGAATACCACTTGTATTGCTGACCCACCCTCCCAAATCCTCTAATACTGTGACATTGGCATAAGGCTACTTAGGCAGGCGTTGCTTATCATATTCCCAACTCCATATCACTGCCGTGATATAATGAGTTTACTATTTGTAAAGGAGGGTTTGCCATGATTGACGTATCACAGTTTTCTCTTGAAGGAAAGGTAGCACTGATTACAGGAGGGAGCCGGGGTATCGGTGAAGCGACTGCTATCGCCTTTGCCAAAGCAGGTGCCGATGTCGCTGTCAGCAGTCGGAAAATTGCAGACCTGGAAAGAGTTGCCGGCGAGGTACGCAAGCTGGGCAGAAAAGCACTGGCGGTAGAAGCGCACATCGGTAAAATGGAAATGTTGCAACCGCTGGTTGATCGTGTAATGGGTGAGTTCGGCAAAATAGATATACTCGTGAACAATGCGGGGCTAGGCTTTGCCGCTCCTGCAATTGAAATGACGGAGAAAGCATGGGACTCCGTGATAAATCTTGACCTGAAAGGGCTTTTCTTCCTCAGTCAGGCAGTCGCCAGAATAATGAAAGAAAAGGGCGGCGGCAAAATTATCAACGTTGCTTCCGTGGATGCTTACAAAGTCGAGGTGCCGATGGGCTCATACTGTATTGCCAAGGCGGGCGTGGTCATGGCGACCAGGGTAATGGCACAGGAGTGGGTACAATATAACATCAGGGTTAATTGTATTGCCCCCGGTGCCATCGAAACCAGACTTTACGAGTCCCATTTTACGGGTATGACTCCTGAACAAGCCGAAGCAGATAGAAAAGCGGCGAAAATCAGAATCCCGATGGGGCGTATCGGCGAGCCGCGGGAAATTGCCGATGCTATGCTTTTCTTAGCTTCCCATGCCTCAAGTTATGTGACCGGGCAGACTATTGTCATTGATGGTGGCTTATTGCTTTAAGAAAAGCATCAAGTAAAGTGTCTTTCTGAGGAGTCCGACGGAGTCGGCGACTAAGAATCTCCCTGTGACAACACAGAGAAGAATTTACCCGATTTTGTCTTTCCTGTAGCCCTTGTTGTCAATGATAACCCGCGCTTCGCCGACTTGTTTGACCACTTCACCTACCACCCTGGCTTCAGACAGGTTTTTGGTGATGCGGTTGACATTTTCAGGCGCGCAGATAACTGCCATACCGATGCCCATATTGAAGACATGGTACATCTCTTGCGTCGTCACACCGCCCTGCTTTTTAATAAGTTTAAAAATCGGGGGCACGGTCCATTTACGGCTGTTGAACTGTGCCGCTAAACCTTTGGGCAGACTGCGGGGTACATTGCCCACCAGTCCACCGCCGGTGATATGCGCCATACCCTTGATATGCGGCAGGAGCGATTTCAATGGCTGGTAATAGCAGACATGCGGTTTCAGTAAAGCAGCGCCGACTGTGCCATCCAGTTCTTCCGAATAAATACTCAATTGTTTCCGCGTGTCCCCGAGAACTTTACGCGCCAGAGAGTAGCCATTGGTATGGAGACCATTTGAAGGCATACCGATAATAGCATCACCCGCTTCGATGGTCTTACCCAGAATGACTTTGTCTTTTTGCACCACGCCAATGATACAGCCTACCAGGTCATAATCATCGCCCGTGTATATACCCGGCAATTCTGCCGTCTCGCCACCGATGAGGGCACAACCAGCCGCTTTACAAGCCTTTGCCATCCCGCGGACAACATCTTCAATCCTCTCCGGCACCAGATTAGCAGTGGCAATGTAATCCAGAAAGAATAATGGCTCAGCGCCGCTGGTGAAAATATCATTAATGCAGTGGTTGACAATATCGATACCGACGGTATCGTGTTTGTCCAGAGCGACAGCGAGCTTAATTTTCGTGCCGACGCTATCAACACTGGAAACGAGCACCGGTTTTTTGTACCCTTTGAATTCAAAAAAACCACCGAAGAAACCGATCCCGCTCAAAACTTCAGGACGGAAGGTTGTTTTAGCAAGCTGAGCAATTCGTTTTTTAGCCTGAGCTGAGCGGGTGGTATCCACACCCGCCGCTGCATAAGTTATACGTTTAATTTGTCCACTCCTCAATGAAGATTATTTGCGCTTTTTAGATTTTTTGACCAGTAGCATTTCGCCTTGGCACTGGAAATAATACTTACAGGGAAAAACTCCACGCGGTTCACAACCGCGATTTCTCTGCGCATCCTGCCATGCTTCCGTGCCTTGTAACGCCAGATAGATATCCTCTCTTTCGGTGAGTTCAAACCCACATTTATCACAAACCAGTTTTTCCATTGTTACCCCCAGTTTGTAATCGTCTAGGTTTTCTTGTATTTACTGACGAAACGTCCCATTCTTTTTAGCGCTTCTTCTATATCAGCCAGCGAGGTGGCATAACAACAACGTATGTAACCCTCACCGCACTTGCCGAAAGCTGAGCCGGGCACAACCGCAATCTTTTCTTCAGAAAGTAGTTTTTCCGCAAACTCCTCCGATGTCATGCCGGTGCATCTGATGGATGGGAAAGCATAAAAAGCGCCCTTTGGTTCAAAACAGGACAGGCCGATGTCTCTAAGCCCTTTGACAATCACCAGTCGCCGCCGATTATAATCATCCACCATTTCGGTGACGCTTGCCTGGTCGCCTTTGAGAGCTTCAATCGCCGCCACCTGTGACATCGTCGAGACGCACATCATTGTGTACTGGTGAATCTTCGTCATCGCGGCGATAATTTCTTTCGGCGCCGCCGCGTAACCAACCCGCCAACCGGTCATAGCAAACGCTTTGGAAAAACCACCCAGGAGGATGGTATTTGTTTTCATATCAGGTAAAGAGGCAAAGCAGGTATAGTCCACGCCATAGACCAGTTTGTCGTAAATCTCATCGGAGATTATAGTGAGGTTGTATTCCCTGGCGAGTTCAGCGATTTCGAGCAATTTATTGCGGCTCATCACGGCACCGGTGGGATTGGAAGGATAGCAGATAAGGACAGCTCTGGTTCGGGGGGTGATAAGTCTTTTAATATCCTTAGCGCTGATTTCAAAATTATTGGCTTCATAGGTGGGAAGGTGTACAGGTTTACCCTCCGCCAGGACAACACAACTACTGTAAGCAACAAAAGACGGGTCGGGTATTATAACCTCATCACCCGGGTCTAAAATGGCACGCATCGTCAGGTCGAGCGCCTCGCTGGCACCGACTGTAATCAGCAATTCACTGGCAGGGTCATAATCAACTCCATTCTCGACTTTTAGATAACGCGCCAGTTCTTTACGCAATTCGGGCATACCGGCATTAGAGGTGTACATCGTCTGCCCTTTTTCAATGGATTCGATAGCGGCTTCACGGATATGCCAAGGAGTGGTAAAATCTGGTTCCCCAACACCCAGAGAAATAACGCCATCGATTGACGATAGCAGGTCGAAGAACTTACGAATTCCAGAGGGCGAGAGGTTATTTGCCCGCCGGGAAATATGCTGTTTTCTGTGCTTTTGAATTCCAGATTGTGTTTTCATTTCAGAGCACCATGGCTTGTCGTTTGATTACTTCAGCGCCTTCCATCGTCTCGCCATCTTCTTTGTAGCGCTTCAAAATAAACTGCGTCACCGTCTCTTTGACGCCTTCGATATGGGACAGTTTTTGTGACACAAAGTCTGCAATCTCATGATTATTTTTACCGATTACCATGACCATCAGGTCATAAGTGCCGGAGACCAGATAAACACTGTGCGCCTGTGGGAAGCGGTAAATACGCTCCGCAATAGAATCAAATCCCACATCTTTTTGCGGCTCCAGCCTGACCCCAATCCATGCAAGAACATGTTCGTTTTCCGCCTTATCCCAGTTGACGATGGCTTTATATTTGATAATAGTGCGGTCTTGCTGGGCTTTTTTAATAAGCCGTACGACCTCAGCCTGCGGCATACCGGTCATAGCGGCAATTTGCCTGGGTGTGGCACGGGCATCATTTTCCAGTATTTTCAGAATGTCCTTCAGCATCTTTCAGCTCCTGACAGGTGCGGTAAACGACCGTTGCGGTGTTATTACATTATAGCAGGTTAAATACTAATTTCTAAATACTAAATCCAAAACACTTATGTACAAGCCTTCAGTTATAAGGCATTTTATTATAAGGCATTCTATTTTTATTTCCTGAGGGTAATTTTTCACGCACCGATTATGCCGGGTAATAACGTTATACAGATACCCAGAACACTGAGCACTGCTCCTAAAAACAGTTTGACAGTTACCTTTTCTTTCAGGAACAAGATGGACATTGGTAGCAAAAAGATGGGTGACGTAGAAGTTAATACTGAGGTTAAAGAAGCCCCGCTTTCTTTCAATGCAAATAAGTACATGATGCCACCCAAACCGAAACTGATAACGCCATTAAGGACAGCTAATACGATATTTGCCCCCGTTACTTTTTGCGAGACATCGCCTTTGGATTTTCAGAAGGCAAATGGGGCAAGTATTACAGTAGTTCCTGTCATCCGCAGGAAATTGGCGGTTATCGGGTCAATTTTCCGCATGCCTTCCCTGACCGCTATCGTACTAATACCCGAAGCAATACCCGAAGCAATAATAGACAGTAGCAGGAATAACACACCTCTTTTCTCCTGGGCTGTCTTCACAGAAAATCCTGTAAATAATCGCCTACTGGGATAAGTTAAAAAATATATACCGAGAAGAACAACCGCCATCCCGATTAGAGTAATAAGGGAGATTTTCTCCCCGAAAAAAGAGGTAGAAATAAGCACAGTCACAATGGGATAACCGCAAACCGATAATGGATAAGCACGCGAGATATCCATGTACCGCAATGATACCACGAACAGGCTTTCTCCGATTCCGATACCGATGAATGTGCCGGCAATAACAGTAATGGCAGATGGCAAAGGGACAGTAGAGAATGATGCGGTTTTACCCCCGGCCAGAAGAAGCACCGCAAAGACAAGAGCCGCAACGAATGGTATTGAGGAGAATAGGGCGAAAACGGTTGCTGAGGGGTTTTAGCATCAAACCACCGATTGCCCAGACTATTGAAGTACCAATCGCCGCTAACTCACCAGTCACAATTATTCATACCGCAAATCTTTGCTGCCTGGTATTTCACTGTCAAGCGTCAAAGGTTTGACCTCTTTTTGTGCCAATCTGTTACCTGCTGATAGGCATAGCTGATTTTGAGAATGGTTTCTTCGGAAAAAGGTTTGCCGATAATTTGCATGCCGATGGGCAGTCCCTTGCTAAAACCAGCCGGTATTGAAATGCCGGGTATGCCGGCAATATTGATGGGTAGTGTGCAAACATCGCTGAGGTACATACTGAGGGGATTATCCGCTTTTTCCCCAATCTTGAATGGTACCGTGGGTGAAGTAGGCGTTACCAGTACATCGTATTTTTCAAAAGCCTGGTCGAATTCACGTCTGATGAGCGTGCGGACTTTCTGCGCTTTCAGATAATAAGCATCATAATAACCGGAAGATAAAGCATAAGTGCCGAGCATAATTCTGCGCTTCACCTCAGGTCCGAAGCCAAATTGCTTGGTCTTCTCCATCCCTTCCCACATACTATCGGTATCCTTAAAAGAAAAACCGTATTTCGAGCCGTCATAGCGCGCCAGATTCGCCGAAGCCTCAGACGGAGCGATAATATAGTAAACTGCCAGGGCATGCGGGGTGTGCGGCAATGAAACATCCCAATCAACTTTTGCACCCAGTTCTTCCAGCTTACGGATGGCGTCTTTAATGGCGGTGTCAACATCCGTCTCCATACCCTCGACAAAATACTCCTTTGGGATGCCGATTTTCATGCCTTTCAGGTCAGGGGTGAGTCCTTTCGTATAATCAGGCACTGCTTCCGGCGCTGAAGTTGAGTCTCTTGCGTCATAGCCGCTGATAGCATTCATCACCAGCGCACAATCCAGTGCATCTTTCGTAAAGGGTCCTATCTGATCGAGCGAGCTGGCAAAAGCCACCAATCCATAGCGGCTGACACGACCATAGGTTGGTTTGAATCCCGTGACATTACAGAAGCCTGCCGGCTGACGGATACTGCCACCGGTGTCAGAGCCGAGGGCATAAATGGCTTCGCCGGCAGCAACCCCTGCCGCCGAGCCGCCACTGCTACCACCGGGAACACGAGACAAATCCCAGGGATTATGGGTCGTGAAAAATGCCGAGTTCTCTGTAGAGGAACCCATCGCAAATTCGTCCATGTTCGCCTTGCCGACCATTACAGCGCCGGCATTACTCAGCTTTTCTACGACGGTAGCACTGTAGGGCGGCACAAAGTTTTCCAGCATCTTCGAAGAACAGGTAGTTTTGATGCCATTGATGCACATATTATCCTTGATGAGCACCGGAACGCCGGTCAGGGGGACGGCTTTGCCACTAGCAATAAGTTCATCGGCTTTACCGGCTTGTTTCAGGGCAAGTTCTTCTGTAACGGTGACGATGGCACGCACCTTCGGCTCTACGGCTTTAATACGGTCAAGATAGACTTTCGTTAATTCCACCGATGATATTTTCTTCGCCTTGAGTAATTCGTGAGCGGCGTGGATGGTTAAATCAGCATATTGATTGGTCAATTTCAGGTCTCCTTATTATTCCAGGACAGGGCGCAATTTGAATAAATCACCCTCGCGGTCAGGGGCATTTGCCAGAATCTGCTCTGCGGATAAAGACTCGCGCGGGATATCCTCACGCATCACACTCCGAAGATTTATGGACTGTGCAGTGGGAGGAACATTCGTAGTATCAATTTCTTTCAGCACCTCGAAGTTCTCCAGAATATCGGCGAGTTGCTCTCTGGCTTTTTCAATTTCCGCTTCACTCATACCCATCCGGGCAAGGGCAGCGATGTGCACCACTTCTTCACGCGATAGTTTCATAGTTTACCTCACAATGTAAGATGACAAAATTATAGCACCCGTGTGTGAGGGGACGCAATCTATTATGTGCCAATTTGCACAGGCGGGTCATTGTATATCTAAAAGTTGGAGATATTTAAAAATATTATGGTCACACTTTTAGCCATAGCAAGACTTGACCACGGCAGCTATTTTATTGACTTCATAAGCCGCTTTCTGCATAATGACATCAAGTCTCCTTTAAACAGTGAGGTAAAATGCACCGTTTTTTTATATCTAAAGATTGGTTTGAGCAGGACACAGTGACAATATCAGGTGAAGCGGCGCACCAGATCGGCTATGTCTTGCGACTGAAACCCGCCGACCGTATTATTGTTCTGGATAATAGCGGCTGGGAGTTTGAGGTGGAGGTAGAACGGCTTACCAAAGACTATGTGCATGGTAAAGTGATAGATAAGAGGCAAGGTCAAGGGGAACCCGCTATCAAAATCACGCTCTATCAGGCATTACTTAAAGCGGACAAATTCGAACTGGTGCTGCAAAAAGCCGTAGAGCTCGGGGTAACGGCATTTGTTCCTTATATCAGCGAGCGGTGTGTCACGAAAAAGCCATCGGCAAGCAAGATAGAACGCTGGCAAAAAATTATCAAGGAAGCCGCCGAGCAATCAGAGCGTTCGATTTTGCCTGCACTGCATCCGGTTATTTCTTTTCCTGAAGCCTGCCAGTCTATAAACCTGCCTGCTATCTTACTCTGGGAAGAAGAAAAAAGTAAAAGTATAAAACAGGTCCTGCAGAACCCGCCTTTTCAGACTGCTGCGATTATCAATCTTTTTATTGGACCGGAAGGCGGTTTCCCGGAGTCAGAAGTGGCATTGTCTAAAAGACATGGTATCGCCATTGCTACACTTGGTCGGCGTATTCTTCGCGCCGAGACAGCCGGATTATCCGCCATTAGTGCCATTATGTATGAGAAAGGTGAGATGGGGTAGATAGTGTCCTGTTTTTTTTATGTCTGTAAAGGCATACTCAAAACGTTTTTCTTCCTCTGTACCCGGTTAATAGTTACCGGACGTGAGAACATCACCAGCGACCGCCCGTTAATTGTTGTCGCAAATCACATTACTTATGCCGAGCCTCAGTTCCTCGGCATCCTCCTGAAAGGTAAAATGAGATTTGCCGCTAAAGAGGGATTTTTCCGCAATAGATTCATGAAAACACTGATGAAATCGTTAGGCTGTTTCCCTGTCTATCAGGGGGTTGCCGATAGAAAGACGATTCGCCTGATGGAACAATACATTAAGGAGAAATTTGCGCTGGTCATTTTCCCGGAAGGCACTCGCAGTCTGAAAGTGGTATTATTGCCGGCGCTTAATGGCGCAGCGTTCATCGCCCAGCGCACCGGCGCATCAATTCTACCGGTGGGTATTTACGGCACAGAAAAAATGCGGGGTGTGACATGGTATTTCAAGCGACCCGTAATAACCGTCAGTTTCGGGCAACCTTTTCACCTGCCATCGAATAATGGTAAACTCTCCAGAGAGGAAGCCACGCAATTTATTATGGAGCGTATTACGGATTTGCTGCCAGTCGAATACCACGGAGTTTATGCCGAAGAAGGAAAATCATGAGCGTCAAGATTGAAAAAGCAGCAGGTACCGGATTTTGTTTTGGTGTCAGACGTGCTATCACCACATTGGAAAAGGTCGCCGGAGAGCACGGCTGTATCGAGACGCTAGGTGCGGTTGTACATAACCAGCAGGTACTGCAGAGGCTGGCAGGACTTGGCGTCCGTGTTGCCGGAAAGATTGGAGACGTCAAAGGAGAAGTGGTCGCTATCGGGGCGCATGGTGTCGGATATGAGGTGGCAGAAGAAATCAAGAGGCGCAATATCAAGATTGTTGACACTACCTGTCGCTTCGTTCAACGTGCCCAGTCTGTTGCCCAGAGATTAGCAAAGTCAAATTTTTACGTGGTGGTTTACGGGGATGTGAACCACCCGGAGGTTAAAGGCATTCTTGCATGGGCGAACGGTAAAGGCATTGCCACACTGGATGCGCAAAAAATTGCGGTACTGAAACCATTGCCTAAACGGATTGGTGTGCTTGCCCAGACCACACAGATTCCCGCCAATTTTAATGAATTTATCAAAAACATGGTAGATATTGCCCTGAAAAAGGACTCGGAACTGTATATTGTGGACACTATTTGCCATGACATACGACGGCGTCAGGAATCAGCGCAAAAACTGGCGGATAAAGTTGACCTGATGTTCGTTGTCGGCGACCATACCAGTGCCAATACGAATAGACTGGCAGAATTATGCAATGGGTTGACCAAGACGCACCTCATTGAGACTGCCGGTGAAATTCAGCCTAAATGGTTGAAAGGGCACGAACACATCGGCATCACGGGTGGGGCTTCCACGTCTG